>JANLFX010000038.1:6860-29604 GCA_024653325.1 Anaerolineae bacterium | reverse complement strand
GCCAGCAGCGGTGGCAGCCACGGCGAGGCGAAGTGGTGCTGGTGCGATTTCCCTTTTTGGAAATTGGCGGTCGAGTGCAAACCAAACCCCGGCCGGCGGTGATTGTCTCCGGCTCAGCCATCCACGATTATACGGCTGACGTGCTGATTGTCGCAATATCCTCCCGTCCTGCTTCGCAGCCACTTCCTACCGATTACGAAATCCGCCTGGGCACTCCCGAAGCGACGGCCGCCGGCCTGAAGAAAACCTCCTGGGTGAAAGTCTCCAACCTGGCGGCAGTGCCCAGGGCTGCCGTCGGTCGGCGACTGGGACACTTGAACCCCGAGGGACTAAAAGCCGTGGATGACCGCTTGCGGATGGCGTTGGGCCTGTCCTAGAAGTCATTCTATTTCCCGGTCGGTAGCTCGCAGCCGTGCCCACACCCGCCGCAATTCCCGGCTCACTGCGCCATTGCTGAAAGCGGTCACCGGTAGTCCCTGGACCATGGCCTCGGTCACCACCGTATCGAAGGGAATCTTCCCCGCCACCTCGATGCCCCGTTCCGCGCAGAAAGCGGCGATCTCCCGTGACCTGTCTGGGTTAACGTCGTATTTGTTGATGCACACCAGCGCCGGCACGCCGAAGTGATTCACCGTGCTCAGTGCCCGCTCCAGATCGTGCACGCCGGAGACGGTGGGTTCCGTGACCAGCAGGGCCAGGTCGGCTCCGGCGCTGGCCGAGATGACGGGGCAACCGATGCCCGGCGGGCCGTCCACGAGAAGGAGCCCGGCGCCGATGTCGAGGGCCAACAGCCGCGCCTGCTGTTTGACCAGCGTCACCAGCTTGCCGGAGTTCTCCTGGGCGGCGAAGAGGTGAGCGTGGAAAAGGGGCCCAAAGCGCGTATCGGAGCGGAACCAGCGCCCGGCCAGTTGCTCCTCCATGCGTATTGCCTCTACCGGGCATTGGTAAAAGCAGGAGGCGCACCCCTCGCAGGCGATGGGGTCCACGTGGTAGACCCCCTCTCCCACCCTCGCCGCCTGCGGCGTCACCCCCTCCCTCTCCCCAGCGCGCGGGGGAGAGGGAGGGGGCTGGGGGGAGGGTGAAGGGGTCATCACCGCCTCGAAACGACAAACTTCGGCGCAGATGCCGCAGGCGATGCATTTTTCGGGGTCAATGATGGCCACCTGACCGCCATAAAAGTCATGTTCCTCCAGTTTGGTGGGAGACAGCACCAGCTCCAGGTTGGCCGCGTCCACGTCGGCGTCGGCCAGGACGATAGGGAATTCCTGGGAAGCCAGATGGGCCAGCGCCGCCGTGACCGTGGTCTTGCCGGTGCCTCCTTTGCCGCTGAGTATCACCAGTTGCCTCATCGCATCACCTCACGTTCGATGCGCTGATGAAGCTCGCGGAAGCGCGCTCTGTACTCCGGCAACGCCTCCACGAGAGGCACGCCCTCGGAATACGCCTCGGCGATGCGCCGGTCGAGAGGGATGCGCATCAGGATGGGGATGCCCTCGGCGGCGCAGTACTCGTCCACGCCCTGATCCCCCACACCGTCGCGGTTGATCACCACGCCGACGGGCAACCCCAATTCGTCGCGAGCCACTTCCACCGCCAGGCGCAGGTCGTGCAGACCGAAGGGGGTGGGCTCGGTGACCAGCAACACGAGGTCCGCCCCGCGCATACTCTCCACCACCGGGCACGAGGTGCCAGGCGATGCATCGAGAATCACTACTTGCCCCGCTGTATCAGGCGGGATGGCTTTCTTTTTCAATTGCCGGATGATGGGCACGGCCATGGCCTGCCCCACGTTCATCACCCCTTGCCCGAAGGCGAGGGGGCCGGCGTGCCCCATCTCGATCACGCCCGTCACGTTCAACACCTCGTGGATGGCTCCCTCCGGGCAGTTGAGGGTGCAACTCCCGCAGCCGTGGCACAGTTCAGGAAAGATGAGCACCTTCTGGGCGACGACGGCGATAGCATGGTATTGGCAGACCTCGGCGCAGCGCCCGCAGTAGGTGCATTTGTCGAAATCTACCTCCGGAATGAGGATCCCCACCTCCTCGCGTTGCTCGAAGACGGGTTTTAGGAAAAGAGCGGCGTTGGGCTCTTCCACATCGCAGTCTACCAGGAGCGGGTGCCTATCGGCCAGGCTGAGGGCCAGGTTGACGGCAATGGTGGTTTTGCCCGTGCCCCCTTTGCCGCTGGCTACGGTGATAATCATCTCTGCCCCTCCAAGTCAATCCACATCCCCGCCGGACAGGAATGGACCACTTCGGGCCCCAGGGCCGTCAACAGGGTGAAGAAGGCAGTCTCCCCGGAGCAGTGGTTCAGGTAGATGTGCCGCACCGATTCCATCTCCAGCATCTTCTGGCGTACGCGCTCCAGGTGATCGGCGTCGGCGCTGATGAGGTGGGTGCCGCCGATAATGGCCACAACCGGCCGCCGGAACGTCCGCTCCACATGGGCCAGGGTGTTGAGCAGGCCGGCGTGGCAGCAGCCGCAGAGCAGCACCAGTCCGCGCGCCGTTTCCAGGACCAGGGCCATGTCGTCCCGGTAGGGGTCCGGTTCCCAGCCCGCCTCGCCACGCACAAAGTGATGGGCGCTTCGGCCCTCCGGTTCGGGCCGGTGAGCGATCTCGCCGCTGGTCCAGATGCCGGGCAGGACCTCCTGGGGCTCCGCACTGAGGCGCAGGTCGGCCAGGCGGCGCAGTCTCTCCAGGTTTAGCGGGATGCCGATAGCGCGCATCTCCCCTTCCCGCTGTGAGAACCGTTCCCGCAGGAGGTCAGTGTGGGCGTAGAAGGGCAGGCCCGGCCGTCGCTGGAGGAACGTCGGCAGGCCGCCGGTGTGATCGCGGTGGCCGTGGCTGATCACCAGGGCGTTTATTGTCTCCGGGGCGATCCCTGCCACCTCCAGATTGTGCATGAGCACGGTCCCGCTGGCTCCTGTGTCAAAGAGCACCCGCCCATCTGCTGATTCCACCAGAAAAGCCAGGCCGTGCTCACCCCAGAAAGGGGAATGCGAAAGAACGGCGTTGTCCACCAGACAAATCAATCTCATTAACTCATTCCTCCGTCACCTGATGCTACCGAACTTTCGGCTGAAAAACGGTGTACAGTTTATTAGAACTGCAAGCGCAAGGAGACAAGCCGTGGACCTGATACGCCGTTGTCAGGCAGGCGACGAAGAGGCTTTCGCCGCCCTTTTTCACCAGTACAAAAACCTGGTCTACAAAACTGCTTACCTGATGCTGGACAGCGCTGACGAAGCCGAAGATGCGCTCCAGGAAGTTTTTCTCCAGGTCCATAGATCGCTACCTACTTTTGAGCCCGCGAAAGGGGCTTTCACGACCTGGCTGTATCGCATCACGGTGAACCATTGCCTGAATCGGCGGCGCAAGCGTCGTCTTTCCGCCTCGTTAGAGAGGGTCTCTCCCGCGTTATTGGTCGAGCGTCCCTCGTTCCAGGGACGAGTGGAAGACGAAGAAGCAGTCCAGCAGGCACTGGGCCGGTTAAGCCAAAAACTGCGCGTAGTTATAGTCCTGCGTTATTATCTGGAACTGTCATACGCCGAGATTGCTCAAATCCTGAATATCCCCGTAGGCACGGTCAGATCACGGCTTAACCTGGCGCTCAAAACCCTGCGCCGGGAACTGGGGACAGTCCCGTGCACTTTTCCCCTGAAGGAGACGGCAAAATGAAATGTCGGGAAGTGAACGAGTTGCTTATTGCCTATCTGGATAATGAAGTGACCCCTTCTGAACGGGCATTGATCCAGGCCCACCTGGCCGGGTGTGATGCCTGTCAAGAGGAATTGGCTGCTTTATCGGCGCTGCAGAGCCGGGTCAGTCAGTTCCTGCAAGTCAGGGCTGCCCAGGCAGCCCCCTCGCCGCAGGCCTGGAGCCGCCTGCAGACGAGGCTGGCGAGGGAAGCGCGCCCCTCACCATCGTGGCTCCCTACGTGGCTGCAACGTCTGGCGCCGGGCGTTGGCCATATTAATCAAATCTTTGGAGGTGTAACAATGAAGAAAGGATTTGCTCTGGTCGTGATCGCGGCCCTGGTCATCGCCCTTGGCGCGGTGGCCTTTGTTCCGTCGGTGCGGGCGCAGGCGGGAGAACTCCTCCGATGGTTCCGCTTTGAAAGCCCGGCGGGAGGGGGAGAAGTGTCCATTATGGGTTCAGTGGAATTCACACCGCTGCGCCCGGCCTACTTGCCCGATGGTTTTCAAGCCATGGCCGTAGGATTGAATCCGGAAGTGGCTAGCCTGAACTATTGGAACAGCGCGACCAATCAAATTCTCATCATTGACCAACAACGGTTATCCCTTGATGACCAAAGAACCCTGCCGCCTGGTACAAGGGTGACCATCAACGGCCAGCCGGCAGTGCTGATCACTGGTCTGGAGGGAAGCGTAACCTTTGCCCTCATTCCTCCAACCCCCTCTGCTCCCGTTGCAACGCCAGTCGAGCCGGATCAGGTGGTACCTCTGGAACCGATCACTGTACCCGCCGAAGCCATCTCCTACACGGATGGGAAACAACTTATCTGGTATGCCGGCGAAATCCGGATCGAGATGCTCTCCAACCTTCCAGAGGAGGAGATGCTGAAAATCGCCGGGTCAATGGTACCGGCTGAGGAGGGAGAGGGCCCCATCGAATCCAACCCGTAGAGCACAAGCTTGCGAGAGGGCCGGGCTTTGTCCCGGCCCTCCCCTTTTTGGGGAATCCAAATCTTCTCTGACTCTGAGATATTGTCCAGCCGGGCAATCTGTTTGTCCCTACTCTAAATCCACGCTGAGGCCTTGATAAACCTTGCCTTCCCCGCTGAGGACAGCGGTTTCGACCAGCTCCTTCAGGGCCGTTAAGGAGATGCCTACCCCGGCATCGGCCAGCGCATTAACCGCCGCCCTGAGTTCCTCGTATTCCGCCTTGGCCGAAGCAGCCAGTCCCTGGCTATCCCGGACGACTTTGACATGGAGGGCCAAGCTCAGTTCCTTATCTTGAAGGGCGAGCCTGACCTTTTTCATTTCACTGTCGAACTTGATGTGCTCGGCCTCCTCGAAGAGCCTTAATCCCAGAGTGCTGATCTCTCTGACCAGGAAATCGCCGATGGCTTCCACGTTCTCCCGGGCGGTATCAATGAGAAAGATGAATCCTGGCCGGCCTTTTTTGGTGATGGCGGGGATGGCGTGGACGCTCTCCGCTCCCAGGCCCATAAGCTTCTCGATGACGTAGGGAACTGCCTCTCCAACCACGTTGTCCACGTTCACCATTACCAGCATGACGTCTCCGATTAAATGGGGGGTAGGGGCGGTTCGAGCAACCCCGCCCCTACCCTTGAGGTTAGTGGAGGACTAGCCCTCCAGGTCCTTCATGATCCGCACGGCCAGCCTGGCCACCTCCCGGGCTGTATCCTTCGCTCCTGGAATGGCAGCGGTGATCTTGGCTCCCTTTTCGGCCACTTTCCCGGCGTCTTTCCAGGTGTACTTGCCCATGGCTGCGGCTACGGCGGCCGGGACAACCACATTGATGGTGCAGCAGCCGATGTACATGATCTCCTGGATCACCGCTGAGGCCACGGTGATGGGCAGAGAAAGCTCAGACTTCTTGTTTAGAACGGCGTCGGGGATCACTTTATGGCAGAGTCCCTCGAAGGCGAACTTCTCGCCATCCACGGTGACCTCGCAGTCTACATCGGCATCGAAGCCCCAGTAGGTCTGGGCAAAGGGGTGGTCGCGGCGAGCGCCCCCGGCGATCTTGGTGAATTTGATGGTGATGTCTTTGCCGAAGAAAGCGCTGAGGATCATGGAAGCGCGTTCTTCTACCTTCGCCTGGCGTTCCTTGTCCAGGGCGAAGCAGACTTCTGCCAGGTCCTTCCCGGCTTTCATCTCGTCGTAGGCGTATCGAGCTCGCCGGTAGACGGCGTTGGCCCGAATGCCATCGGTGGCTTTGATGATGGTCTCGGTGACCGGCCCCCGGCGGATCTGTTCGGCCTTGCGGGCCACTGTGTTAGTCGAGAAGGCAGCGATCTCCGGGTCAATCCACTGAGTGAGTTTCACCTCTCGCAAGGCATCGGCCGCCCCCTCGACGTCGCCACCGTTGGCGATGAGCAGGTTCATGGCGATGACCCCATCAGCTACCAGGTGGGCCAACGGTGGGTTGACCGGCCCGCCACCGAAGCCCGCGCCGATCATCGGGGCCTCCATGAAAGCGGCCAGGATCTCGTTCAGGGTCATCATGCCTACTACCGTTGGCGCACCCACATCCTTGAGGATCATGCCCAGGCCGCCGATGAGGCTGGCGGTGTCGTATTCCTTGCCCGTGCCTCGCAGGTGGAGCTTCTCCGGGAGGCCGGCGGCCTCGGCCGCGCCCTTACCGGCCAGGTAGCAGGTGCCATGGACGAAGAATTCGCCGTATTCCGCGCCGATCATCCCGTCGGGGTTGATGATCTCCAGCACCGCAGCCGCGGCCAGAATGGCGCACTGGATGGGGCTGGGGCTGATGCCCACACCGCGATAGGCTTTCATCATCGCGTCTACTGCGATTTTACCGCCTTTCATGCACAGGTCCACGTAGACCATATCCTCGCCCAGGACGCTGTGCCCCATGGGAGCCCCACCAGCCACGAAAGCGGGCACATCGGCGCCGTCTACGCGGACCAGCTCGCCTTTCTGCATCGCTTCATAGAGGGCCTGTACCGCGGCGAAGCCCGAGACCTTGTTGGTCAACTTGGAAGTGGGGATGGCAGCCACGCCCGAGCGACAGGCCCCGGCCTTCATCCGCGCCATCGCTCCCAGCTTGCGGTTGCCCGCCGGAACCCCGGCTCGTGGTGCTGTGCCAGCGATGTTGAGCAAAGCCGCGGTAATCAGCGCCGCATTCGCCGGCGCAGCGCCCGCCTCCATTGCCGCTTTGACGCCCACCTCCACTACGTGATCCAGGGGCAGTTCCTCCAGGTTGGCATCGCTCAACTCAATGCTCCGCCCCCTCTGGATCTCGGTCATCATCGCGTTGGCGGCGCAGAGGGCTGCCAGGTTGAGCATCCCGTGGCCTTTGGTCAGAGCTTCAATCCGGTCGCTGGTCGTGTACTCCACATTCGAGTTCACGGCCATTATCGCAGCATAGATTTCCTTTTCCATTTTCATTTACCCCTTTCAAAGGATTTGTGACGGCTTCAGGTCGTCGTTTCAAAAACCACTCTTGATTCCTTCTCTCACCTCCCTCCTAACGTTCCTTTCCCTAAGGACATCAGCCGACACCTCCAGCCGGAGAACTGGGTCCTGTTTCCCTGCACCCCACCGATTCGGCCTGAAACGTCGTTTATGCCCGCCATGAGCATGGTCTCGGTCACCAGTCGTCCCCGGAATTCCCCGGCAAAGCGGAGCATTTCGGGCGGGATGTTGTTCACCTTCAGGCTGCGGCCCAGGCGGCGAGAAGGGATGGGTCCGAAAGCAATCATGTTGATCTCGTTTTTATTGCCATCAATCGGTTGTTTTCCCCGGCACGGGGCAGGCATTAGACAAGGTCACCACCATCACCACCTGGCCCTGTTCGGCGGCATGGCGAAAGGCCTCTTGCAGAGCAGCGAACACTGCGGTATCGTCTCCGGCGACCAGGGTGCTCATAGCGCCCGGCTCCACGCTGAGACCGTGCTCTCGAAAGGTGCGGAGTGCCTGATCAATGGCTGGTGACAGAGACGCCTGCCGCAAAGGGTACAGGCTAACCTGAGCAGCGATACCGATCACTTTTCTCTCCCCTCCTTATACGAAACCAGCTTCACAGCCATGCCGATGAACCCGCCCCACGGTAGCGGCAACTCTCCAGGCCAGACCGGCCAGAGGGTCGTTCGCCACACGATCTTCACCCACTTCCCTGCGGCAGCTCGCTGTACCAGACAGACCAGTTCTGTCGGCGTGAAGAAGCGAGCCATCTGCCACAACGCTTCCCCCGAACGTTTCCGCCGCCAGGCCAGCAAACTCTGCCGGTTCAACACCCCCAGGATCAATCCGTGCCGGGCCACTCGGGTTGCCTCAGCCAGGGCCTGAATCGGATCGGGCACGAACTCCAGCGTCGTGATCAGGGCTACCAGGTCGAAAGCCCCGTCCCGGAAGGGCAAGGCCAACGCATCGCCCTGCACGTACGGTAAGTTTCCCAAGCGGGCAGCCTCGGCCAGCATGGGCGGCGAGAGGTCCAATCCCGTTGCCTGCAAACCCTGTTCGCCGAACCAGCGGGTGAAATGGCCAGGGCCGCAACCCACCTCCAAGAGAGTGCGCGCCCACGAAAAGCCAGCTAGCAGCCGCTTCAACAGAGCCTTCTCCAGGCGGTCGGCCCGGCGCCCGCTGGTTTCGTACCAGGCTTCGTATCCGGCCACCATGGTCGGGTCGGTAAAGGGATTGGCAGGCAGGCGATTCATAAGGACAATCCTTCAGACGCCCGATGACTTCGAGACTAGAGTCTGGCGTTTTTGTTCGTAGTGACGACTTTAGTCGTCTAGCGCGGGGAAAAAGCGACTAAAGTCGCTACTACGAACCTACATCTTGTGGTTGAGTGATTGGATTTTCCCAAGATGTAGGGGGGCTAAAAATTCGCCAGAGTCCAGTTCGAGAAAGAGAACGGCGCCACCATCGGTCGAAAGCTTCAGCATTGCTCCCGCAGCAGCGCATTCAACTCCTTCGCCCGGATGTAGCCGACGACCGTGATCTCCTGCCGGGCCACCCCTTCCACCTCCGCCACGGCCTGGCGAATGGATAGGGCCAGGGGGATGGCGATGGGGCAGAGGGGCGAGGAGGGGCGGAACGTGTAACGGACTACCCCTCTCTCGTCCACCGTCAGGTCCTCCACCAGCCGCATGCGGACGACATCTGCTCCCGTTTCAGGGTCCATCACGGCGGAGAGACGGGCCAGGATAGCTTCGCGTAGGGCCTCAGAATCCATCTTTTCTCCCGCGATAGGGGGCAACCGCCAGGGTTGCCCCTACTCCCATGATGGGGACAACCGCTAGGGTTGCCCCTACTCCCATGATGGGGACAACCGCCAGGGTTGCCCCTACTCCCATGATGGGGACAACCGCTAGGGTTGCCCTTCCCATGATGGGGGCAACTGCCAGGGTAGCTCCTACGGTTCGCGGATCATCTGTGTGCCGCACTTGGGGCACTTTTTCTGGTAACAGGGCTGTCCGGCGACGTGGGGTTCGCGGTGCCCGCAATTGGGGCACACGCACTCCCCACCCGGTCCGGCGGCCTGGGGCCCACCCATGCGGCCCGGCCCCCGGCCGCCGCCGCGTCCGCCGCCACCACCCTGACCTTTTCCACGACCTCGTACCATTTTGCTCACCTCCTCGGTTTAAATGGCCTTGGCGACCACGAATCCCTCGTGGATGGCGTCAATGATCTTGCGGGGCTCGACGGCATCGCCGATGACGACGGGATGAAAGTTTTCGATCTCTCGCGCCAGCCTGTCCGATGCCCTTGCCCCCCGCGCCATCACTACCCAATCGGCGGGGATCAGTTTTCTTGCTCCCTGCCTGTCCAACACCACGACGCCGCCATCGGTAATCTCCTCTACCTCCACCTCGGTTACGAACTCTACGCCCTCTTCCTTCAGCTTGCGCAGAAGGTAGTCGCGGTAGAGAGGCTCGATGAGACGGCTCACCGTCGTGTAGCGCTTGAGGACGGTGACGGCATTCCCCTGGGCGGCCAGGTACTCCGCCGTCTCCAGCCCCAGCATCCCCCCGCCGATGATGGCGATGCGCTTATCGGCAAATTGCATCTTCTGGGCGAGCAGCGTCTGGGCCACGATCACGTTCGGTCTGGCCACGCCTGGTATATCCGGGATGGCGGGCTCAGAACCGGTGGCAACGATCACCGCGTCCGGCCGCCAGGCCCGCACCATCTCCGCATCAACCATCTCCCCCAGGTGCAACTCCACACCCAGCCGGGGAAGCTCGTGGCTGTAGTATTCCGTCACCCAGTTGAGCTTTTCCTTGCCAGGTGGTATAGAGGCGATATTGAGAGCCCCACCGAGACGGTTCTCTTTCTCGTAGAGGGTCACTTGATGCCCGCGCCGGGCCGCCACCTGCGCCGCTTCCATTCCCGCCGGCCCGCCGCCGATCACCAAAACCCTTTTCCTCACCTCTGCCCGGTCTATTCGCGCGAAATCTCTCCCCTGGCCCACCGCCGGGTTGAGCGTGCAGCGCAAAGGTGCATCCTCGACGTGCCTGGCCACCACGCACTCGTTGCAGCCGATGCACTTCCTGATGCTTTTCTCCTCGCCGGCCAGGGCCTTGCTGGGCCACTCCGGGTCGGCGATCAGCGCCCGGCCAAGGGCGACGAAATCCGCCTTTCCCGCCTCTAAAATCTCCTCAGCCAATGGGGGCTCGCGGATGACCCCCACGGCGATCACCGGAATGGAAATCGCTTTCTTGATCCCCTCGGCCAGGTAGACCCGCCACCCCTGGGGGTAGGGCATCGGCTCCAGGCGTTTCTCCTTGCCTCCTAACCCGAAATCGGGGTGGATGGCGTCGGCCCCAGCTTCTTCCAGGCGGCGGGCAAACCACTGACCATCCTCCAAAGTGAGTCCACCTTCCAGCACATCCTCGGCCACCAGGCGCACCATGACCGGGAACTCGCCAAGATAAAGCCTGATACCATCCAGGATCTCCAGCAGGAAGCGCAGGCGATTCTCCCGGCTGCCGCCGTATTCGTCCTGGCGCTTGTTGGTGAGCGGGGAAAGGAACTGGTTGATGAGCAGGCCATGACAGGCCTGGAGTTCCACGGCGTCAAATCCCGCCGTCTTAGCCCGCCGCGCCGCCTCCACGTATTTACCCACCACCTTCATGACCTCCTCGCGGCTGAGTGCTCTGGGGAGAAGGCCGTCTTTGGACCTGGGCACGGCCGATGGCGCCACGGGAGTGTGGCCCTCGGTGAAGCGCAACTCAGCGTTCATCCCCGGATGGGTCAGCTCGACGGCGATCAATGCTCCGGCCTCATGAACAGCATCCGCCAATCGGCGCAGGCCGGGGATGAAGGCGTCATCATCAATGCGGGGCTGGGCCGCCCCGTGGCGGGACAGTGGGTAATCAACGCAGACGTTCTCCACGGTGATGAGCCCGACCCCGCCCCTGGCCCTTTCGGCGTAATGGAAGATCAACTCATCGGTCACCGTGCCGTCCTTACCTGCCAGGTTAGTGGAGATAGGCGGCATGACGATGCGATTTTTCAGTTTCAGCGTCCCGATCAAGCCGGGTTCGAACAGCTTTGGGTGTCTGGTCATCGGCGGCCCTCCTGAGCCTCAGCGGAAGAAAGCTCGCCCGTCAAAAGCGAAGGCATCGCGGGCTTTGGCCATGCAGCAGGGGTACATCGGCGGCAACTCGTCGTCCGGGCCGAAGTAACGCCCATCCAGGATTTCGTCCATGTCCGGCTGGAGCGTGCCGCCCACCACCCGGCACTCGAAGAAGATGATTACTGCCTGCACCTGGTCGCCATTGGGATACGTGATGGCATAATCGGGGCTGGAGTAGACGCCGATAAGCGCCACCGGCTCCACCTCCAGTCCCGTCTCCTCGCGCACTTCGCGGACTACCGCCTCGTCGGCACGTTCGCCCAGCTCCATAGCCCCGCCGGGAAAGCTCCACAGGTTGACGCCGTCGCTGCGCCGCAGAAGCAGGATGCGACCCTCTTCGTTGCGGATACAAGCCGCGGCGGCGGGATGCAACAAGGGATCGTGGCCCACGCATTTCCGCAGGCGAAGCAAGTACTCCGACATCCCGCTCATTGCCCACCGCGCCGTCGCAATCGCCAACGACGACCGCCGCCACGGGACACCGTGATGGGGACTGATGACGCTGTGGGGCTGATAGTGCCCTGGCTGGTGGCAGGTAATGATGTACGGCTGGCTCGCCGGTCCCACGCATCCAACAGTGAAGCGACCACACGGGGCAGCACCTCTGTTCCCACGAAGGCCAAGGCCGTTCCCAGCCAGGCGGTTCGGGCAGGGCGTTGCCATGTTGTGGGTGGTGTTGGCCTGACCGCGGGGGCTGGTTGTGTGATGGGCACTCGTTGCGGCACGCGCTCGCCCTCGGTGACCGGTTCGCTTATCGCCAGGATCGCTCCCTGGGGGCAGGCATCCACGCAGGCCTGGCATTCGCGGCACAGGCTTTGCTCGATGGTTGCCACGCCATCCACCAGGCGAATCGCTCCGCTGGGGCAGGCGTCCACGCACACACCACACCCTTTACAACGTTCACCATCCACATAAACCATTCATATCACCTTCTCTCCTGAGTTACTTTCCACCCTCCCGCAGGTTTCCAACCTGCGGGAGGGTCTCTTAACCAGCTCTCTTGCTGAGAAGCCTCTGCACCTGTGCCAGCAAGTCGTCCGGGTCCACGGGTTTGGTAAGCCAGGCGTCAATAGGGATGTGCTCGTCTGTTGGAAAAAGGCTGGCATGGGGGCTGGAGATGATATGCGAGACCATGATCACCGGGATGTCTTTGAGATTGGGATCGGCCTGCATCTCGTGGCTGACGTTCAGCCCCTCGAGAATGGTGGACATGATCACGTCCAGCAACACGATGTCCGGCTTATCCTGACGCATGGCTTGCAGGGCTTCTTTCCCATCGCTTGCGGCAGCGACCTCGTGGCCTTGGGATTGCAGGATCGTGCGGGTGATCTCCACGAAGTCGGGGTCATCGTCAACGATCAAAATCTTGGCCATGGGATTTTCCTCCATTAAATCGGCGGTGGCGCTTTTGCCTTCACCCGCTCATTCCCCACCTGGAGGAGAGTTTCCAGGAATTGGCGATGGCCATCTCGGCTGCGTTAACCAACTGGTAAGCGATGGGCGAGGCCGTGAGCGCCGGGTGAGTTCCCGTCTGGAAAGTGGCGATGTCATCGGCGGTCATCCTCTGGAAGATACAGGCGCTGATGGCGTTGATTAACTCACCACCGCTTTTGGCGCCCGACACCTGACCACCCAGGATCACGCGGCTTCCGGCTTCGAAGATCAGCTTGACTTTCAATTTCTCTGCCCCAGGCATGCACCCAGGGTGGCGATTGACGGCCTCCGCCTCCCCCACGATGACGGTATAACCCTTTTTCCTGGCTTCAGTCTCGGTGAGCCCGGCGGCTGCGAAAGCAGTTTCCCCTAATATGGTCGAGTAGACGCCGATCACGCCCATGTTCACGCGGCGTGGGGAGAACAAGTTGGCCCCGGCGACGCGCGCTTCCATGGTGGCTATCGAGGCCAGCTTCAAGCCGGAGGGCTTGCCGTCGAAGAAGGACACCTTCTCAGCGCAGTCGCCGCAGGCGAAGATGTGCTCATCGCTGGTCTGCATGTAGCGGTTAACCTGAATGCCCTTGGTAGGACCTATCTCCAGGCCGGCCTTCTTGGCCAACGCTGTGTTCGCCGCCGCACCGATGCCCATGATTATCATATCTGCCTCGATTTCCTTGCCGCTGGCAAGGCGGACCTTTTCCACCTTCTCGCTGCCCAGGAAGGCCTCTACTTTCTCATCCAGGAGCAGGTCGATGCCCTGATTCCTAAGGTTCTCTTCGGCTTTGACGCAGAAGTCCTCATCGTAGACCAGTTGCAGGCAGTGTCTGAGCATCTCGACAATGCTGATGTTGAGGTCTTTTCTCCTCCTCCTGGCTTCCTCAGCAATCTCCACGCCGATGAAGCCGCAGCCTACAATGACCAGATTCGAGCAGGTGTCCATGGCGTCGCACATGCGTTGAAGGTAGGCAACGTCTTTTCGAATGGCGAAGATGTTCTCCTTGTCCACTCCGGGGATGGGGGGCACTATTGGCCCGGAACCCGTGGCGAGAACGAGCCTTTGGTAGCCTATCTTCTCCCCGCCAGCGGTTGTGATGGTGTGAGCATCACGGTCTATGTCGGTGACCTCGTCTACCAGGAGCTCGATGCCGTTCTGTTCGAGTACTGCATCGGGGATCAGGTCTTTTTCCGGACACCCGACAATCCCGAAGATGTAGGGAATACCGCAGGGAATCAATACCTGCTGCTCCTTCCTGACCAGCAAGACACTCTTTTCAGGATAGTGTCTGCGAGAGGTGATGGCAGCCGGTATTCCTGCTGCACTTCCCCCAATCACTACTACGTCGGCCTTTTTCATAATGAATTCTCCTTTCCTTTGATTTGCTTTGCCCCTGTGGCTATGGATGGAATAGTTTTGCATCCCCGTTAAGGAGAATGCACCAGTAGCAAAACGACCTTTGAGTGCTTCGTGGTTTCAATCGACTCATCCGCGCCACTATAGCGCGGATGAGTCGTTGCGTATGTGTGCCAACATCACCAGATCTGAATTCCCAGGAACCCAGTAATGAACTTGACCGCGACGTAGAGGAAGTACAGCCCAAAGATCAGTTTCAGCGTCGCGGGCTTGAAGCGCTTGATGATCGCCGCGCCTACCTGCGCGCCGATGATTGTGCCCGCGGCCAGCAGTAGCCCTGTCGCCAGATCGACAAACCCCTGTGCGAGTTTAATGCTGCCACCCACTACCGCGAGCGGGATCATTGTCGCCAGCGATGTGCCCATCGTGATGTACACAGGGGCGCCGAAAAAGTAGATCAGCCCTGGTACCAGGGCATAGCCGCCGCCCAGCCCTGCCAGGCCTGTGGCGATCCCGACGATGAAGCCAAAGACTGCCATTGCCCATCCGGAGCCGCTGATCGCTGCACCTTCACGCTTGGGCATTGCACGCTGGATCACGCCTTCATAGATCATCCGAATCGCGGGCCAGAGGAAGATGAGGCCGAGGATCAGCCCCAGCAGTTTGGCTTGCCCCGAAAGAAAGATGAATAGCCACGATCCGAGTAGCACGCCCAGAATGCCGCTCCCGCCCAACCATAGAAAAGCACGCGTATCCACATTTCGGCGGACGAGATGGCCATAGCCGCCTGAAATGGCGGTGAAAATTACGGCGAAGAGCGTGGTGCCGACGGCAATCGCAGCGGGATAGCCCATCCAAAAGTGGATGATCGGCAGCATCACGCTGCACCCGCCCGTGCCGATGAGTCCCCCGAGTAAGCCCGCGAGAAAGCCGACCACTACGAGGACGATGACTTTCATCGCATTCATTGGCAAGAGACCAGATGCAGCACCGACCCCAGTGACAATCGCCCACACCGCCAGCGCGGTGATGATGAGAGTGAGCACCAGGGTGGGAATTTGTCCCCGCCACCACGACGTTGCTTTTGTTGTCATTTCACACCTCCATGAGTTTGCGAATTCTGAGTGTCAAGTTACGATTCAGAAATTCGCATCGCAGGAGGTGAACGCTCCACTCCTAGACTGTGTCCTGTCGTGTCGTGCATTGACAGGGCGTGATCGCCGATGATAACACCTTATCTCACTCCTCTCTCTTCGCCAGTTTCTCCAGTCGTGCTGTTATCTCGTCCAATTGCCGGCGCAGTATCTCTGCTTCCTCGCGCAGGCGACCGGCTTCGTCCTTCTCGTACTCGCCCGGCGCGGGGATTTGACCATGTCCGTGCGCGACGCTCTCATGGCAGGGGGCAGCGCCCTGCAGCATGCCATTGAGATACTGTTCCAGAGCATGGCGCACCGTGCCCGCAGCGCCGGTCACGGGTTCGATGCCGTATTCCTGGAAGAAAGCCACGGCCCGTCCACCCATCCCGCCAGTGAGCATCACGTGCACGCCCTGGCTGTTGATGAAGGCCGGCACCTGTCCCGGCGCGTGATGGCCGTAGTAGGGATTGTCCACGGCCCGGACATTTTTGACCTCGCGGCCTTCCACGTCTACCAAAATGTAGTATGGGCAGCGTCCGAAGTGCGGGCTGACCACGCTATCCAGCCCGTTCTTGTTGTCTGCTGAAATGGCGATACGCATGGGTTACCTCTCCTTGTCCAGTTTTTCGATTCTTTCCATGACCTCGGCCAATTGACGGCGTAGGTCGGCTGCTGCCTGTTGTAAGGCCTTGATTTCTTCTGCACGTTCGGTATCGGTAGTGGGCACCGGCCCGGATGAGGGCGCGGTTCTCCCTTCGTCACGTCTCCGGCCACGGCCTGGGCCCATTCCGGCGTGTGCCTGGACGTTGGCCCTGCTTGCTGGCTGGAGCTGACCATTTTTGTACGCTTCAACGGCTTCGCGCACTGTGCTCTCGCCCACGAGATAGATCGGCACACCTGCCGCCTGGAAGACGTTGAAGGCGTTGGGACCCACGTTGCCAGTGAGCACAACCTGCGCTCCCCGCTCCACGATGAACTGCGCGGCCTGGATGCCGGCCCCGCCCGAGGCGGTCATGGCCGGGTTGGGTACTGCCTCGAACTGCATGCTCTCGGTATCAACGAAGATATAAGTGGAGCAGCGCCCAAAGACGGGGCTGGTCGGCGCATCCAGGTCAGTGCCGTTGGACGTGACGACGATTTTCATTTGCGAACCTCCTTGTTTGAGAGTATAATAACTTTGCGTGCTGCGTATTGCGTGCTGCGTGCCGTCCCCCAAAAAACACGCATCACGTTTTACGCATCGCGCATAGGTGCTCGGGGCGGGTGGCGATTCCCCAGATTCCGTTCACCCGCCCCGACATTATCCCCCGCTGGCGCCCCGCTACTTCTCCTGCTCGAGCTCGGCGATGCGCTGGCTGATGGCGTCTAGCTGGTTCTTCAACCACTCAGCCTGTTCTTTGAGCATCTCGGCCTCTTGCTCTCTGGTGGGCGGGGCGTAGGGACCGTAAGCCGGTGCGTATCCGAAACGCGCCCAGCCGGGCAGTCCTGTGGCGTAGTACCAATGGCGCCAGCGCCAGCCGCGCCCCCAGCCGCCACCCCAGCCCATGCCGTAGCCGCGTCCGGGGATGGGATTGGCGTAACCTGGCACGTCGTAGCCGGCGCAGTACCCGGCTGCCCGCCCGGTCATCGGACCCATGCCCAGCGGGCCGGTTCTATCTCCTCGTGGCATTCAGCTCACCTCCTTTCCACAATCGGTTTTTGTGTGATTTCACCATCGTCGTGCGCGGGACCAGCGACCCCGGCCCCGGCCGCGCCCGCCCCAGCGTCTGAACCACGGGCCCAGGCGTGGCCGGAAAAGCACCGCTGCGCGGTGGAGCGTACCGAAGGCCGAGAGGCCAGGCATCCCCAGCGGACGGGTCAAGCGCGTTGGTATGCCCGCCAGTCCCGCATACCCGTAGGCAGGGCCGCGGGTTCCTGGCGCGGGGAGCACAAAGGCGCAATAGCCTTCGCCACGGCCGGTCATAGGCCCCAGCCCACGGGGGCCGGTTCCATCAAATCCTGGCATTGCACATCACCTCCTTTTGGGGGAGGTGCGACGCACTTTTGAAGTGCGTCGCACCTGATTGTACCTGATCAATGTCCGAAAACCGGTTTGACCTTCTGCGCCGGCACTCGTTCCATGATGCGCTGGGCGATGGGCGCGAACTCCGTGGCCGGGTAGTTCTCGACCTGACCCGCGTCACCGCGGGTAGTCAGCTCAGGGTCGAGGGGCAGGTGGCCCAGCATGGGTATGCCCAGTTGCGCCGCCGTCAACGCTGCCTGGCTGGGACCGAAGATCTCAATCCGCCGCCCGCAGTCGGGACAGGTGACGTAGCTCATGTTCTCCACCAGCCCCAGGATGGGGATGTTGAGTTGCTGGGCCATGCGCGCCGCCTTGCGCACCACCATCCCGGCCAGGTCCTGTGGCGAGGTGACCAGCACCGTCCCGCTCAGCGGGATGGACTGCATCACCGTCAGCGAGGCATCCGACGTGCCCGGCGGCAGGTCAATGACCAGGGTGTCCAGGTCGCCCCAGAACACCTCACCCCAGAACTGCTTGATCGCCCCGCTGATCAGCGGCCCTCGCCAGATCACCGCCTCATCCTCGCTGGGCAGCAGCAGGTTGATGGAAATGACCTTAATGCCCGTTCGCGTTTCGGCGGGCAGGATCCCCAGCGGACTCATCGCTGGCGGCTGGTGCAGACCGAACATGCGGGGGATGCTGGGTCCGGTGATGTCCGCGTCCAACACGCCTACGCGCTGTCCCTGGCGTCGCAGGGCTATCGCCAGCAGTGCCGCCACCGATGACTTTCCCACCCCACCCTTGCCGCTCATCACGGCGATCACGTGGCGGATGTCGTTGAAACGCTCCGCCAGGGGCATTTCTTCTTGCAACTGGCCGAGGATCCGCGTTCGCTCCTCGGGGGTCATCTCGGTCAATTCCACCTCGACCGCCAGATTCTCGTCCAGTTTGCCGATGGCGGACTTCACATCATCCACGAGCTTGTCTTTGAGCGGACAAGCCAGGGTGGTCAGGGCCAGAACGATGTGTACCCGTTTATCTTCTATGGTGACATCGCGCACCATCTCCAGTTCAACAATGTTTCTCCCCAGCTCAGGGTCTATGACCCTGCTTAATACGTCATGAATTTGTGTGGTTGTAATCATGTATTTTTCTCCTCGTAGTATATCAGTGGGACAGGCTCAAGCCTGCCTTACGAACGGTCAATGATACTCACCCTCGTCCTCCGTTATATGTTGCTGGTAAGCCGTCACGAAGTGGTCAATGAGATCGCGTGTCTCTCCCAGGTCTTGTACCCATCGGGCCAGGGCGTTGTCCCCTTCGGCGGTGATACTATACACCCGGCGCGGCGGCCCCTGCGTCTGCTCCTCATCCCAGGTGGAAGTAACCCAGCCCATGTCCTCCATGTCTCGCAGGGTGCGGTAGATCACACTGGGGTTCAGGCCCGTCAATCCAAATTCGGCCAATTGCTCCAGCAGGGTGTAGCCGTGCGCTCGCCCGCGATGGAGCAACAGCAGGAGAGCGGGGTCAAGGAAGCGCACCATGCGCCGCGAGCACCCCCGCCATCGCCATTTGTGACCTCTTCCACCAGGCATGTTTTCCTCCGCTGAAGTTCATCAAACATCCGTTGGTTTTACTAAACCTAATTATACCACACTATTTGCAATTTGTCAATAGAGAAATTGCACATAGGAAAGCGAAAGGGGTAGACGAAGGCATTGCCTTCGTCTACCCCTATGAGCGAAGCCGATGGAGGTCTATCGGCTGCACTGGCTTAATCGGCTGACCAAGCTCTCCACACTGTTTACATCGCCCACCCAGTCCGTTTGTACGCGGCTGTCAATGCGTTTGATCAGTCCTTGCAACACATTCCGGGGCCCGATTTCTATGAAAGTGGTCACTCCCCGGTCAATCATGCATTGCACTGATTCTGTCCAGCGTACCGAGGAGGTCAATTGCTGCATCAGCTCATTCTTGATGGCCCCCACTTCTTTGGTCGGCGCAGCAGTGACGTTGGCCACAATCGGTATGGCTGGTTGTTTTAGCGGAACAGCTTCTACCACCAGGCGGAAGCGTTCGGCGGCGTATTCCATCAGTGGTGAGTGGGCAGCGATGCTCACTTCCAAAGGGATTACCCGCAGTGCGCCCCTGGCTTTGGCCAAGGCCATTGCTTCCTCCAAAGCAGCCTTATCGCCGGAGATCACGATCTGTCCTGGTGAGTTATAATTAGCTGCCTGCACGATCCCTTTTCCGCCCTGGCTTGCCTCCTGGCATAGTTCATCCACGATTTTGGCTTTCAGACCCAGGATGGCGGCCATGCCGCCGGGGCGATATTGTCCCGCATCGCGCATCAGCCGCCCCCGTTCGCGGGCCAGCAACAAGAGAGTGCGAAAGTCCAGTGAGCGGGTGGCAGCCAGGGAACAGTATTCTCCCAGGCTGTGTCCGGCTACAAAAAGGGGAACATCGGGAAGGCCGTGTCTATTTCCACCGCCTTTCTCTGGTTCGCTTTTCCAGATGCGCTTATGTTCGAGCACCCGTAGCAGGGCGACGGTTGTTGTCAGGATGGCTGGCTGGGCGTTGATCGTATCGTTCAGTATTTCGGCGGGACCCGCGAAGCACAGCCGAGAGAGGGGAAATCCCAGGATTTCGTCAGCTTCGTCGAACACACGGCGTGCTTCCGGATAGGTTTCGTACAGGTCCCGCCCCATGCCCACGTATTGGGACCCCTGTCCAGGAAACACGAAAGCGACACTCATTTCACCCGTTCCTCCCGTTGTGATTGGCTCTCACCTTCCATCTCGTGGTTGAATGGCTTGCGGATTTCGACATCCAGCCGACGCAGGGTGCGCAGGGCCCACGAGCGTAAGCGGGCCCAACGGTAGTGCAACCAGCGCAACGTTTTTCGCCACCAGGGTTGAGGGGGTACTGGCCAGGGCATGCTCCATTGCATAGCGGCAGCCGCCCAGGTTAACCCGGCTCCGAACCCCACCATTACCAGATGGTCGCCGCGTTTGATCAACCCGCTTTCCACTGCCTCGCACAGGGCAATGGGTATGGACGCGGCAGATGTGTTGCCATATCGTTCCAGATTAGTGAACATCCGCTCGGCGGGGATTTGCAAAGCTCGCGCTGCCGCCTGAATGATGCGATCGTTGGCCTGATGGGGAATGAACAACTCGATGTCGTCCAGCGACAGTCCGGCCTTTTCGCAGACCTGGCGGGATGCTATGGGCATGACGTTGACGGCGAAGCGAAACACCTGGCGGCCGTCCATGCGCAGGAAGTGCAAACCTTGAGCTACGGTGTCCGCGCAGGTTGGTCGGCGGCTGCCTCCGGCGGGCACGTATAGCATTTCTGCCCCCGAACCATCTGCTCCCAACACCGAGGCCAGCACTCCGCCCGCTGACTCGCTGGCTTGCAGGACGACTGCGCCAGCTCCGTCGCCGAAAAGCACGCAGGTCTCCCGGTCAGTCCAATCAATGAAAGTGGAGACGGTTTCCGCTCCGATGATCAGCACTGTATCGTACATGCCCGCCCGGATCAGCCCGCTGGCCACACTCAACCCGTACACGAATCCCGAACAGCCTGCCGACAGGTCGAAAGCCGCGGCCCGGGTGGCTCCCAACGCGTCCTGAACCAGACATGAAGTGGACGGGGTGAGATAATCGGGGGTGGAGGTGGCGACGATGATGAGCTCGATTTGGTCGGGCGTCACGTTGGCCACCTCCAATGCGGCCTGGGCGGCGCGGATGCTCATCGTGGCTGTCGTCTCGCCCTCGCTGATGAGATGCCGCGTTCTGATGCCCGTGCGCGTACGAATCCATTCATCTGAGGTATCTACCATGTGAGACAGGTCGTCGTTGGTGAGAATCCTATCCGGAGCATATTTGCCCCAGCCGATGATGTGGGCGTATCTTTTCATGGCTCGTTACTCATTGACTCATGACTCGTATTTGCGGAAGGCTACGCAGGCGTTGTGTCCGCCGAAGCCGAATGAATTGGACAGAGCCGCGCGGGGATTGACGTGCCGGGCCTGGTTGGGTACGTAATCCAGATCACACTCCGGGTCAGGGTGCTCGTAGTTGATAGTGGGATGGACTATACCGGTCTCCAGCGCTTTGATGGTGGCGATGGCCTCGATGGCTCCTGCTGCCCCCATCAGGTGCCCGATCATGGATTTAGTCGAGTTCACTACCAGTCGGTCGGCATGGGCGCCGAACACGGTGCGGATGGCCCGCGTCTCGGTCTTGTCGTTGAGGGGGGTGCTGGTGCCGTGAGCATTGATGTAATCCACTTCCTCTGGCTTTAGACCGGCGCTGCTCAGGGCCAGCCGCATGGCTTCGGCTGCTCCCCGTCCTTCTTCATCCGGAGCAGTGATGTGGGTCGCGTCCGAAGTCGTCCCGTAGCCGACAACCTCGGCGTAGATGCGCGCTCCACGGGCTTCGGCGTGCTCATAACTTTCCAGGATCAGGATGGCCGCTCCTTCGCCGGCTACGAAACCGTCGCGTTCTGCGTCGAAGGGACGCGAAGCGCGTTGCGGTTCGTCGTTGCGCGTGGAAAGGGCGCCCATGATGGCGAAGCCGGCCACGGCCACCGGCACCAGAGGGGCCTCACTCCCGCCGCAGATCATCACATCGGCGTCGCCCCGGTGGATGAAGGCTGCTGCCTCACCGATAGCATTGGTGCCCGTAGCGCAGGCCGAGATCACCGAGAGGCTGGGTCCGGTGATTCCGTAGGTGATGGCTACCTGGGCAGCAGCCGCGTTGGCCATGATCATCGGGATGGCAAACGGACTGAGTCGGCGCGGCCCCCGCGTCTCCAGAATCTTAGCCTGCTCCAGGAGTGTGCCCACGCCGCCGATTCCCGTGCCGATGATTATCCCGACGCGTCCGGGAGCCCATGCGTCGGAACGCAGGCCGGCATCCCGCAGGGCTTCCTGGGTGGCTGCCAACGCGAACTGGGTGAAGCGGTCCATACGTCGTGATTCCCGGGGCCCAAAGAGGGCCACCGGGTCGAAGTCCTTGACCTCGGCCGCAATGCGCGTGCTTAACTCCGTCGCATCGAACAGGGTAATGGGGCCCACGCCCGAAACTCCCTTGACCAGGGCCGCCCAGGTGGTAGGCACGTCATTGCCTACCGGGGTGATGGCTCCCAGTCCGGTAACAACTACTCGTCGTTCCATGAGAAATTACCTCCCTTCAATGGGTGCTGTCATCTGGCTGCTAGTTGCTGGTGGCTGGTTGTTGGTTAGCATCAAGCGACCAGTAACCAACAACAGACCACTAAATATAACACCGAAAGAGGGCAAAGGTTATGCCTGCTTTCTTGTCACGCAATCTTGTGGCAAAATACGACAACGAATCTGGAATATAACGAATGGGCAAGAAAATTCTCACCACAGAGCCACGGAGCAAAGGTTATGCCTGCTTTCTTGTCACGCAATCTTGTGGCAAAATACGACAACGAATCTGGAATATAACGAATGGGCAAGAAAATTCTCACCACAG
>JANLFX010000038.1:0-6761 GCA_024653325.1 Anaerolineae bacterium | reverse complement strand
ACGAATCTGGAATATAACGAATGGGCAAGAAAATTCTCACCACAGAGCCACGGAGAACACAGAGAATGAACCAAGAAAAAAACTCCGTGCTCTCTGTGTCTCCGTGGTTTATTCCCTGTTTGGGTTCCGGCTAGGCCGGGTTAGGAATGAGACAATGAACATAATGCACAACAAAAACACAGTGTGCATGGAGTTTCACATCTCCCGCCAGGCCCGCGACCTTTATCAGTTCGACGAATCCTTGTTCTCTTTGAGCGGCAATGTCATCTTCGCCAATTTTTACGCCGCGCGGGTGTTCGCCCAGAAGATGAACGAGCGGCGCGATTTGCTCAGTTTCCCCGAACGGACGGTGAGGGCGGGGCAGATCAACGCTATGGGGTTGATTGACGAAATTCTGCACTATGTGGTCGGGTTGTATCGCCAGCAGAAAAACCCGCAGATCATGCAGCAGGCCCTGACCTGGCTGGATGAGAAGCTGGGCAAAGAAACCGTGGACACCGCTTTGCGCCGTTTTGCCGACGAGTTTCCACCGGTGTCCGTTTACCGGCGGGAAATTTCCCTGGAAGCCTACCTGGAAGGCGAAACCGCTGGCGTTCCTCATCGCCAGATTCTGCTGGAAGAGATGCTGATGCTCTGGCTGGCGAACATGAACCCGGCCTTCGCGCCTTTCCTGGAGCTGTTCGACGACGCCGCATTGTCCAGGGAAACGGCTTACCCTCAGATCGCCACCAGTCTGCGCGAGTTTTTTGAAACACAACCCGCCTTCGGTCCGGAAAATCAGAACCTGGTGGACATGCTGCGCGGTCCGGCCATCGCCGTCCCCCATTCGCTTTCGGGACAACTGGAGTACATGCGGGAGCGGTGGGGCCCGTTGCTGGGCAGGTATCTGTACCGCCTGCTTAGCAGCCTGGACCTGATCCGCGAAGAGGAAAAAGCTATCTTTTGGGGGCCGGGACCGGCCCGGGTTTATGAATTTGGCGAACTGGAATTCGAACCCGAACGTTTCAGCCGGGACCGCGATTGGATGCCCAGGCTGGTGCTGATGGCCAAGAACACCTACGTGTGGCTGGATCAACTCTCCAGGAAATATCGGCGACCCATCACCCGCCTGGACCAGGTGCCCGATGAGGAGCTGGATACCCTGGCCCGCTGGGGATTTTCCGGCCTGTGGCTGATCGGCCTTTGGGAGCGCAGTCCGGCCTCGCAGAAAATTAAGCAGCTCTGTGGCAATCCGGAGGCCGTGGCCTCGGCTTACTCCCTGTACGATTACCAGGTCGCCGCCGACCTGGGGGGCGAGACCGCTTACAACGACCTGCGCGAGCGGGCCTGGCAGCGGGGTATCCGCCTGGCCAGCGACATGGTGCCCAACCATGTGGGCATCTATTCCCGTTGGGTGATCGAGCACCCTGATTGGTTTATCTCTCTGGATTACAACCCTTTCCCCTCGTACAGTTTCAACGGGCCGGACCTTTCCGGGGATGAGCGCGTGGGTATCTTCATCGAAGACCACTACTACGACCGCTCCGACGCGGCGGTGGTGTTTAAGCGGGTGGACCGTTGGACCGGCAGCGTGAAATACATCTATCACGGCAATGACGGGACTTCCATGCCCTGGAATGACACTGCCCAGTTGAACTATCTCAACCCCGAGGTGCGCGAGGCGGTGATCCAGACCATTTTGCACGTCGCCCGCCAGTTCCCCGTCATCCGTTTCGACGCGGCCATGACCCTGACTAAGAAACATTACCAGCGGCTCTGGTTCCCGGAGCCGGGCACCGGCGGGGCAATCCCCACCCGGGCGGAACACGGTCTGACCAAAGAGCAATTCGACGCGGCCATGCCCAACGAATTCTGGCGGGAAGTGGTGGACCGCGTGGCCGTCGAAGCGCCCGATACCCTGCTGCTGGCTGAGGCTTTCTGGCTGCTGGAGGGCTATTTCGTCCGCACGCTGGGCATGCATCGGGTGTACAACAGCGCGTTCATGAACATGCTCCGCGACGAGGACAACGCCAAGTATCGCACGGTGATGAAGAACACCCTGGAGTTCGATCCCGAGATACTGAAGCGGTTCGTCAATTTCATGAATAACCCCGACGAGGAGACGGCGGTGGCTCAGTTTGGCAAGGGGGACAAGTATTTCGGCATCTGCACGATGATGGCTACTCTGCCTGGCCTACCTATGTTCGGCCACGGCCAGGTGGAGGGCTTTGCCGAGAAATACGGCATGGAATACCGGCGGGCCTACTGGGACGAACAACCAGATGATTATCTGGTGCAACGTCATGAGCGGGAGATATTCCCCTTGCTGCATCGCCGGCACCTGTTCGCCGAGGTGGAGAATTTCCTGCTCTACGATTTCTTCACCCCAGAGGGCTATGTGAACGAAGACGTGTTCGCCTACTCTAACCGCGTCGGAAATGAGCGGGCCCTGGTGGTTTATCACAACAAGTTCGCCACGGCGCGGGGCTGGGTGCGAACCTCGGTAGCCTATCGGGACAAGGGAGCCGATCAACTGGTGCAAAAGAGCCTGGGCGAGGGTCTGGGATTGCACAACGATGGAAACCATTTCTGCATCTTCCGCGACCACATCACCGGCCTGGAGTACATCCGCCACAGCCGGGAATTGTTTGAAAAAGGCCTGTACGCCGAATTGGACGCTTACAAGTGCCACGTCTTCCTGGACTGGCGTGAGGTGCAGGACAACGAGTGGCATCAATATGCCCATCTGACGGATTATCTGAACGGGCGCGGTGTGCCCAGCATCGAGGAGGCTTTGCGTGAACTGTTCTTGCAGCCGATCCATTATCCGTTCCGTGAACTGGTCAACGCCGGGCATCTGCGCTGGCTTATGGAGAACCGCGCTACACCCGTGGGTCGAGTTGGGCAACCCGACCTACGAACGTTGGACGAGGCCGAACGGCGGATGCTGGTTCTGCTCCAGGAAGTTCAGCGGTTCACGGGAGGAACCGGCGATGTGGAAGCCATCGCTCAGGAGGTTCGGCGCAAGCTGGCAGCCTGTCTGCAATTGCCGGCCCTGGCCGGGCGCTTCCCCCTGCCTCGCTCACGGAAGTACAAGGCTGCCGTCGGGGTGATAAGGACCCATCTGGGCGACGATCCTGGGGCCTGGGGTAGCCTGTTTGTCTGGCTTTTCACCCACGCTTTGGGTAAGGTCGTTACTGAGACCGACTTTGCAGCCCAGAGCCGGAGTTGGCTGGACGAATGGCTGTTGGGCAAACTCGTGGCCGGCGCGCTTCAGGACCTGGGGCTGGACGAGGGGGCGGCCTGGTGGGCGGTGGGTACGGTGAAAGTCCTCATCAACCACCAACACTGGTACGAGATTGAAGCGCTGGCGAAAGAGCGAGCTTACCAGATTCTGGTCACCTGGCTCAGGGACAGTGAAGTACAACAGTTTATCCGGGTGAACCGTTATCGGGACGTGTTGTGGTTCAACAAAGAAGCTTTTGACCAGTTGCTGGGCTGGATGTTAACCCTGGCCGCGGTCGAGATCTGTGCCACGGCGGAACTTTCGCCCCAGGAGGTCGCCAGGAAAATCGTCGCCTGCTACGACATTGTGCAGGAATTGCAACGCCTGGGGCAGGAATCGGGTTATCAGATAACGAAACTGCTGGAGATTGCCAAAAAGTAGCGACCCGTCCGAGGGAGGAGAAACGGTGATTGACGCGACGCTCATGGCTGCCATTTTGGACAGCCTCAAAGATCCGTTGTTGTTTGCCGACACAGAACACGTTATCCGCTACATGAATAAAGCCGCCATCGCTTACTATGACGAAGGGGCAAGCCTTATCGGTCGCTCGCTGCTGGAGTGTCACAACCAGCAATCGCAGCGGACGATTATCGAGGTCTTAACCGCTCTACAGGGTGGGGAGGAGGAGCGGCTCATTACCGACAACGAGAAACATAGAATTTACATGCGGGCGGTGCGCGGTGCTGATGGCCGGGTTCTGGGCTACTACGAGCGGTACGAGCCACCGGCCACCAGCCACCAGTAACCAGTACCCCTCACAAATGCTCCGCGAACCGACCCACCGTGGGTTGTGCCAGGCGGGCGAAATCAGCGTAGGCGAGTTTCATCGTGTGCTGATGGGTGCCGACGCGGAAAACGATGTTCTCTTCTTCCGCCAGGGCCTGATCCACGTAAACCGGCACGCCGTAGAGGTTGCCAAAGGGCGGCATCGCCCCGGTGGCACAGTCAGGGAAGAGGTCCGCGAACTCCTTTTCCTTGGCCAGACTGACCTTCTTGACCCCGAGCAGGGCACGCACCTGGGCGAAGTCGAGACGGTAAGCGGTCGGGATGACCAGCATGACTATCTTGCCGTCAGCTTTGACCATCACCACTTTGGCTACCTGCTTGCCGGGCACATGCAGCGCAGCGGCCACCTCCGGCATGGTATAGGCCGCACTGTGGGTCATCACCTTGAAGGGCACGCCATGTTCCCGCAGGTACTGTTCCAGTCGCTCTCTGCACTCCATTTTGACCTCCCTTGCACTACTGGCGTTTCAGCGCTTCGATCTCCCGTTGTACTTCTGCCAGCTCCTCAGCTATCTCTTGCTGCATCTCTTCCAGCTCTTCTTTGTACTGGAGTCTGGCGAATTTTGAGCACCGCTATAAATTGTAGGCAGTTGTTTCATTGCCACAAGATGTAGATTCGTAGTAGCGACTTCAGTCGCTCTTTTCCGCCTGCAGACGACTAAAGTCGTCACTACGAGCCCAAAACGCCAGAGTCCAGTTTGTACTCTTCCAACATGCGCAGGTACTCGGCCCGCCGGGGAAAGCCGAACCCCCAACTCCTGACCGCCCATGGTCCCCAGAAACGGAAGCCAAAGGGTGGAAAGCCGAAGCTCCATTCAAAACCATGTCTGTAACGCCTTTTCATCTCACACCTCCGTCAGAATATCACCTGGAGTCTGGCGAATTTCGAGGCGTCCAATCTTGGGATTAGCGAGGGGTAGAGCACAAGATGTGGAGGTTCGTAGTAGCGGCTTCAGCCGCTTTTCGCTCTCTTGGACGGCTGAAGCCGTCACTACGAACAAAAACGCCAATGTCCAATATCACAACTCTGCCCCGCAGGGCACAGTAAGTATCTTACCAGTAACTGTCTAACTAAGCTTCGCCTCAAACCGACGAGTTGCTCACCCCACAGAGCACCCTTCGACTGCGCTCAGGGCAGGCGCAGAGATTCTTTACCTTACCTTCTCGGCGTTCTCTGCGGTTAAATTTCCTGTTTGGTTCCGGCTTGGCCGGGTTAGGGGTTAAGGCTGACGGCATCGGGAATACAAAAACCCGCTATGGGATAAACCCTGGCGGGCTTCTATGGGTGAGAGATGGCCAGAGCGATTGCTTTACAAGCAGTATAACACGATTTCCGGAGAAAGGCAATGCTGAGTCAGCCTACAGGGCATCCAGCGCCTGCTGCAAATCGTCCAGGATGTCCTGCACTGCCTCGATGCCTACCGACATGCGTACCAATCCCTCGCCGATGCCGATGCGCTGCCGTTCCTCCGGGCTCAATGCGCGATGGGAGGAATGGGCCGGGTAGAGTACCAGGGTATAAATGTCCCCCAGCGTGGTGGCCGGCAGGCAAAGGCGCAACGCTTCAAAGAAGCGGAAGACCTGGCGCTGATCGGCTCCGGCCAGTTCGAAAGCTACCATGCCCCCATATCCCCGTCCCCCGAAAAGCCGTTGTGCCAGGGTGTGCTGGGGATGAGATGGCAAACCGGGATACAAAACCCGGTTGACCTGAGATTGGCTTTCCAGCCAATGGGCCACTGCCAAGGCATTCTCACAGTGCTGGCGCATACGCAGCGGTAGGGTCCTGATCCCCCGTAGCACAAGCCAGGCTTCGTATGGGCCCAAATTGGCGCCGGTGACTTTCAACACCTCAAACATCTCCGCTCGCCTGGCTTCCGAAGTGATCACCACCCCACCTAACACATCACCGTGGCCTCCCAGGTATTTGGTGGCGCTATGGATCACCACGTCGGCTCCCAATTTCAGGGGCTGCACCAGGCAAGGGGTGGCAAAAGTATTATCTACCAGCAGGGCTGCTCCGTGCCGATGAGCTATCTCGGCCAGGGCCGGCAGATTGGCCACCTTGAGCGAGGGGTTGGAGACGGTCTCCACCAGCAGGGCCACTGGTTTCAGCTCTGCGCAGGTCAGTTCCACCGCCTGCAGATCGGTCACGTCCACGAAGCGTACCTGGACCCCTTGAGAGCGCATGAGCCGATCCAGCAGGGCATAGGTGGCGCCGTAGACATCCTGGGCGGCGACTACGGCTGATCCTGCCCGCGCCCCGGTGGCCAGCAAGGCGGCGTGGATGGCTGCCATGCCGGAGGCGAAGGCCAAAGCACTCTCCCCTTCTTCCAGAGCGGCTACGGCTTCCTCCAATGCCGTCACCGTGGGATTGCCATAGCGGCTGTAAACGTATCCCTGGCGTGTCCCGGCGAACACCGCGTCCAGGTCTTCCATCGCAGGGTACCGGTACGTGACCGAGGGGTGAATCGGGGTGACGGTGGGAATGAAGTCGGGAAAAGACTTTTGTGTTCCGGCGTGGACGGCCCGGGTGGTCAGGTGATAGGCTGTTAAATCGTTCATCGCAGTCTCCTCGTTATACAGGACTTTTGCAAGGGATGATTCACAAAGGGCAATTACGTGGTAAATGATCTTACGTGAAAATAACGAATTCTTGGTAACTATCTCGACATTGTTAGATTTGCCGTGCAGTGCCTACCTCACCCATCCC
>JANLFX010000037.1 GCA_024653325.1 Anaerolineae bacterium | reverse complement strand
ACCTCCTTCCTTCAACACAGTGGCTGCCGAATGTTAAATTTGTCAGCCAATCAGGTCCCGCGCTCGCTTGTATCTTGTGTTGTGTAAGGAACGAGCTTCGCTGGATGACCGATCGCGGCCTGGAGTGGCTCTTCCGCCTGCTGACCGAACCCCGGCGCCTGTGGCGGCGGTATCTGGTCAACAATCCCCTCTTCGTGGCGCTGGTGGTCCTGCAGGCTGAGCGGGTGCGGAGGCAGCGCTTTTGATTTGGGGATGGGGGTAGAGTATAATGGGGCAAATGGACTCTTGAGAGAAGATGGGAGGCTGAAGATGTCTGCGACCGTTGTGATCGAGATACCCCGCGAGATCATCCACACCACACGGATGACACCCCTGACGTTGAAGCGCGAGCTGGCCCTCTACCTTTTCCAGCAAGGCAAACTCTCTTTTGGCAAGGCGCGTGAACTGGCCGAGATGACCGTTGGAGAATTCCAGCAACTCCTGGGCAGCAGAGGAATTCCAATCCACTACGACGTGGAGGATTACGAACAAGACCTGGCAACGTTGAAGGAATTGGAGCAGCTGTGAAAGTCGTAAGCAATGCTTCAGTCTTGATCAACCTGGCCCGGATCGGCGAACTGGATCTGCTCCGGCAATTGTATGGCACGCTTTTGATCCCCGAAGCTGTCTGGCAGGAAGTCGTCGTTGAAGGCGTAGGGCAGCCAGGGGCCGGGCAAGTTGAAGCAGCGTCTTGGATCAAGACTCACGACGTCGCCAATGAGCTTCTGGTGCGCGCTTTGCGGCAGGATTTAGATGCAGGGGAGGCGGAGGCCATCGCACTGGCGCTGGAAGTAGGAGCCGACCTGCTGCTTATGGACGAACGGCTGGGCCGGGAGACAGCACAGCATCTGGGATTGCGCTATGTGGGGCTGATTGGCGTATTAATCACCGCCAAGCGGAGAGGATTGATTGATGCCGTCAAGCCTTACCTGGATAAGCTGCGGGATGTAGCTGGCTTCTACCTGACGGATGCTCTCTATGCCCGGGTGCTGCAGGATGAGAGAGAAACCTGATGATCGTCAGGATGCCAGGGTTTAGTCCCTTCACCTGCGGCCTGGAGTGGCTCTTCCGCCTGCTCACCGAACCCCACCGCCTCTGGCGGCGGTATCTGGTCAACAACCCGATGTTCGTGGCCCTGGTGGTATTGCAGGCGCTGGGAGTGTAGAGGTACTCGCTGGATAAGCAGGTTGGGTTGAGGCGCAGCCGAAACCCAACCTACTACTGTCCCCTTGTCTCAAGCGGCGGGCGCGAGGGCGTCCGCGTTTGATCTTGGGGTTGTGATGCGGTATAATGATGGACAGTCCTGGAACGGAAGAATAAAATGAACACCAGCGACGTAATGCAACCGCATCGTCCGACACATATGCCCGACTATGCCGAGGTATGTTTGCAAGCCCTGGCTGCCCATGGGCTGGGAGGAAAAATCTCCCTGGGCGGCGCCTTTGGCCTGTTGCACTACCTTGACTACCGTCCTACCCACGATGTGGATGCCTGGTGGGTCCCCTCGGCTACTACAGAGGACCGGCGACAGGTGATCCTCGTAATTGAAGAGACGCTCCAATCCTTTGGTCAGGTCAAGAAACGCGCCTGGGGCGATGTGGTCAGTGTTGCACTAATGCGCGAGGGGAAGACGGTCTTCAGTTTTCAAGTCGCACATCGTTCCGCCCAACTGGAGACGCCCACACCGGCACCCTGGACGGACGTGCTACTGGACAGTTTCCCAGACCTGCTGGCTAGCAAGATGGTGGCGCTGGTCGAGCGCGGTGCGCCGCGAGATTTTCGTGACGTTTACGCGCTATGCCGAGCTGGATTAACGACGCCACAGAAATGTTGGGAACTCTGGCGGCGACGTCAACAGTTGGCCGGCAGTGATAGTGATAGTGCCCGGGCACGGCTGGCCGTGGAGACCCACCTGGCGCGCATTGCCCAACATCGCCCGTTGGAAGACATCACCGATCCCACGAAGCGGGCAGAAGCAGAACAGGTGCGGCGCTGGTTTGTACAGGAGTTTCTGAATGCCCTCACAGAATGATTGGCTGGATGGCGCCCTCTACCCGGATGTCGAGCCGCCGGCAAAACTGAACAGTCTGGCGGAGCGAGTCGACTTTGTGGCCCGCCTGTGTGCGGCGTGGGATTTCGGCTTGCTACCCTCCCCGCAGACGGTGGCCGAGATCCGGCGCAGTGAGTGGCGCGAGGCGGTAGATGCCTGTCGCCTGCTTACCTCGCCGGCCTACCATCTTCTGCGGAGTTGGCACGGCCTGCCCCCGCTGCCTTACCTCGGCAGCCAGATGGCCTACATCCGCGATGATCCCAACCTGGAGTACGTGTAGCATGGCTGGCGCTCGTGGTGGCTGGTATACGCCCGGCGCGGGCCTGTTGTCCACACTTCCTCAGTGCGCTCAGCAGGGTTCAGCGACCTCAGCGATTCCGGGGGGCACGTGCTCCAGCAGCGGTTTTGTCCGAGCCCCTCAAGGAGTAGAAAAGCCGGAGTTGCCTCACCTAGACGACGGCGTCCCTGAATCCACCGCCCCGGAGAAGCCGTGACCAGACGCCCACGAACGCTCGCCGACTGGGCCGCCCCTCCCGCCGGGTTGCCAGCCAGTCCATTGCCCCACCTTTCCGCCGACCATACTTGCCCCTGCCCCCGTTTCGTGCTACAATATTTTCGCCTGCCCATCCTACGGTGCCGGAGTGCACCGGCCACAAGGCAGAGAGCAAAAGGAGGATGCAGCAGTTATGGAAGCAACTACTCAGGTAAGGTCGGCTCTGCTTCAGGAGACAGAGCGCCGCTTGCGCAGGCTTTCCTCTGAGAGGCTGCGCGTGGCAAGTGACTTTCTGGCCTATCTGTGAGGAAAGAGAAGAAAGTGAGGCAACTCAGGAGTTGCTGAACCTGCCGGGCTTTGAAACCGCTTTCCGTCGGGCCGTGCGGCAGGCCGAGACGGGAGAGGTCGTTCGTTTCGAGGACATCCGCCGTAATGTATGAACTGATACTCACCCGCGAAGCCCAAAGGTTCTACGAACGGGCGGATCTACCCCTGGTTCGCCGGCTGCATCGCTGTTTCGAGCAACTGCGCAAGGACCCATACGAACACCCGAATATCAAGCGACTCAGAGGTCCCTGGCTGGATATTTGCGCTATCGAGCGGGTGATTGGCGGGTTATCTATGGGGTAGATGAAGAGAAACGTATTGTCACCATCTTGCTCATCGTGCATCGGAGCAAGGCATATCAGTAGCCCTATGTTTGCAACATGCTGGAGTCTGGCGAATTTTGAGCACCGCTACACATTGTAGGCAGTTGTTTCATTGCTACAGTTGTTTCATTGCTACAATTCGTAGTAGCGACTTCAGTCGCTCTTTTCCGCCTGCAGACGACTAAAGTCGTTACGAGCCCAAAACGCCAGAATCCAGTAACATGGTTCCGTTGCAAGCTCTGGGATTGCGGGAATATTCCTTGGAAGCGTGACTGACTCCGCCGTGTCCCCCCGCTGGCTGACCGATCACGGCCAGAGAGAGGGGGTGACAAGGAGAGGGGGGGACAAGGTGAAGGGGAGAATCAGGGTACACAGGTCACCTTGTCTCCTTGTCCCAAACGGCGGGTGCGAGAGCGTCCGCGTTTGATTTTGGGGATGGGATGAGGTATAATGCGGACGTGGTAGAATAGTTCCAAAGCGTCGAAATGGAGGCGAATGAAATGAACGCTAGCGTCAAAACGCAGGTAGAGAAAGCATTCTTGTCGCTTCCCCGTGAGGAGAGAGAGGCGATTATCAGCCATGGAACGGCGCTTAGATTGTCTAATCTGAGAAAACGGCTCTTTCTTGCCGAGAGCAAGGTGCGGCACCTTTGAGGAGAAATACCGGGTCACCCTGGCCCAATTGGATGCAGATGGGCTTCCCGATGATGCCAATTACGAGATGCACGAGGACTACATTATATGGCATCATTGGGCCGCGGTTGCCAACAAGACCAGAAAGGACATCGCTTCTCTGGAGGAAATCGCCCAACAAGGTCTCTACCTGGGAGAACTTTCCTAATGCTGGCTGCTGAGAGACTGTTTGAGATCGAGGAGGCATTTTGAACTCGACGGTGAGACCCTGCGGCTCACCCTGTATTTGAAAGATGGCACTAACTTGCGGGTCACCGAACAGTGGCACGGTAAGACGCTCAAACGTTATAGCTATTATTGGCTTACCTCTGCCAATGAGCTAAAGATCGGTTGGGACAACGCTCCACACCATACGCAACTGGAGAACTTTCCACATCACAAGCATGTGGGGCGGCGAGGCAACCTATACCCTTCATACGAAACTTGTCTCGAAGAGGTGATGGCAGTAATTTGGGTCGGTAAAGACGAGCCAGCAGAAAGGTCTAACCGGAGAGACATCGTTCTCACCATTGGCTCATCACTGGGAGTATTGTCCTTGGCGAACTCCACCGCGTTCCCCGTTGGCTGACCGACCACAGCTTAAATTTTTAAAATTCATCAGCCGCTTTCCGCTCCCTTGGACGGCTGAAGCCATCACTACGAACAAAAACGCCAATGTCCACTTCCACTGCAAAAACCGTAAAAGACGCGAAAGAACACAAAGGAACAAATGGCCAATGACCAATGGCCAAGCCCGTTTACTTGCCACTCGATGTCCATAATCTACACAGACTAGCCGACCACCAGTAACCAGAAATCAGTCACCATAAAAGACACGGTGCACAGGGGGGAGGGAAGAGCCATGCTCAAACGATTCGGCACCAACCTGACGCTGGCGCTGCTGGTCAGCGACCTGGTATTGACCGAGCTGGCCCTGTATCTGGCCAGTTACCTCCGCCCACGGTTGGGCTGGGGGACAACCCTGATCTCCCAGCAGGCGCGACTTTCACCATATGTGTACCTGATGGTGGCCGCCATTTGGGGGGTGACCTTTTTGGTACTATCGGTGTACGATGCCAAACGCACCCTGCGGGCGGTGGATGAGATACAGGTAGTGTGCGTGGCCACCAGCATGGCCACCCTGATCTTCGCCGGCGCGCTTTATCTTTCTTTCCGCCAGGTATCACGCCTGTTGTTCGTTTACTTTTTCGCCCTGGACCTGGTCTTTCTGCTGGCTTTGCGTGTCTTTCTTCGTCTGATTTTCAAACTGCTAAACGGGCGATCTCATCAGTCCAGACGGGTGCTCATAATAGGAGCTGGCGATGTGGGAGTGAAAGTGGCGAGGATGATTCACGAGCACGCCTGGACCGGGCTGGAACTGGTGGGTTATCTGGATGACGATCCGGCCAAGTCCGACAACGGCCTGCCGGTGCTGGGCACGCTGGCTCAAGCCCAATACGTGGTGCAGACTTATCAAGTGAATGAGGTCATTATCGCCTTACCCTTGCGGGCCCACGAACGGATGGAAGAGCTGGTGCAATCCCTGCAAAAGACGACCGTCAACATCCGCGTGGTGCCCGATTTCTTTGCCATGGCCCTTTTCCAGGCCAAGGTAGAGGATTTCGGCGGGATGCCGCTCATCGGCCTGCGGGTTCCGGCGCTGAGCGAGTTTGACCGGCTGATTAAACGAGCTTTTGATCTGATAGTAGGTTCTGTCCTCCTGTTGATCTCTCTGCCCATCATGGCTATTATCGCCATCGCTATTAAACTGGATTCACCGGGTCCGGCGATTTTCAGGCAAGAGCGAGTCGGGGAAAATGGTCGGCCGTTTCTAATGTATAAGTTCCGCTCGATGGTTGATGGGGCAGAGCAGATGCAGGAGCAGGTCAACGAGGTGGATAAGGAGGGGCACATCATCCACAAGAAGCCGGACGATCCCCGGGTGACGCGGGTGGGGCGCTTCATTCGCCGCTTCAGCCTGGACGAGCTGCCCCAGTTGTTCAACGTGCTCAAGGGGGAGATGAGCCTGGTGGGGCCGCGGCCGGAGTTACCGTGGCTGGTAGAGAAATATAAGCCCTGGCAACGTGCGCGCTTTACCGTACCTCAGGGGATCACCGGTTGGTGGCAGGTGAACGGGCGCAGCAATAAGTTGATGCACGAGCACACGGAGGAGGATATTTTCTATATCAAGAACTATTCCTTGCTACTGGACATCTTGATTTTGTGGAAAACTGTAGGCGCCGTGTTGAAGCGGGAGGGGGCGTATTGAACCCTTGATCCTGCCGCACGGATTTCTCACTGATGACACGGATTCCCGGAGCGGAAAAGGACCCCAAGAGGAATCGGTGTGTCAACATTATGAATCATCGAGGAGAAATACGAGATGCCCAAAAGAAAGAACCTGCTAACTACCCTACTGATTTCTTTCCCGGCAGTGATTGTTCTGCTGTTGACATTCCACTGGGCTGCAGGTCTGAGAGACGTCGTGGCCCAGGCCGAAGCAGTACTTTCCCTGAATCCCCAAGGCAGACAAGAGGCCGGTCCTGGGGTTCAGGCCAGTGGCTTTTACACGGTGTACCTGCCCATCACCATGCGCCTGCTTGATCCCGCCTGGCAGCCGATCTGGGGAATACAAACCACTGACTACAACGTGCTCGATAAAGCCGAGGAAGCAGGCATGGCCTGGATCCGGATAGATGCTTACTGGAAGAACATCGAGCCAACCAACGACAATTACAATTGGAGTTCTTTAGATAATGCTATTTCCAACAGCATCGCCGCCGGCCTCACCCCAATGGTGGACATTGTAACCAATCCCACCTGGGCAGATGCGGATGACACCCACTGCGGGCCGCTGAAGGATAACCAATATCTCACTGATTTCCTCACGGACCTGGTCAACCGCTACAAGGGAGCACCGTACAACGTCAAATACTGGGAAATAGGGAATGAGGTAGATCACAAATATGACATCTCCCACCAACTCTATCCAGGAGGAGGAATTGGATGTTGGGGCGATAAAGTAGCGGAGTACGTCACTTTCCTGCGGACCGCGCACGATGCGATCAGGGCTGCCGATTCCAATGCAACGATTCTGCTGGGCGCATTGACAATGATCGGTGACAGTGATGACATGAATGGTGACTTCCTCGCCGACGTGCTGGCCGCAGGCGGTGGACCGTACTTCGATGTGGTCAGCTTTCACTTTTATAACGGACAGGAATACGCCGATTACAGTTGCGCAGACCCACCGGGCTGCACCATCACCGGCATTGTCGGCAAGGCGACGATTATCCGCAACTGGCTGGCCAGTTACCCAGCGTATGCCAATAAGCCGTTGATGCTCACAGAATCCGCATATCGCTGTGGGAGCGATGGGATCTGCGACAGCGCGGAACTGCAATCGCAGGCTAACTACGTGCCCATCTATCACCTGCACTCCATGGCGGCGGATGTGGAGGCCGTGATCTGGTTTACGCTGAATTACCCGGGCTTCTACGGAAGCAGCCTGTTAGACAGCGGCGGCAATGCCAAACCAGCTTACAACGCTTACAAAGCCATGACTCAGGAATTGAATATGTACAGCTATCATCGGCGAATGACCACTGCGGAGACGGGAGGTTTCTCGGACGTCGAGGGTCACTATCTTTCCATCGGGAACTCCGCTCATTGCTGGGTGTTGTGGTGTACGGGGAGTGGCTCAAGGGCGATCGGTTTCTCAACCAGCTTGTCCCCCAGTGGAAAGTTCAGAGTGGTGGATGTATACGGCCAAAATGAGCAAATCCTGGCCGACGGAGACGATGGAGTTGTAGACGGCAAGGTGACTATCCAGATAGGACAAAGCCCCAAATATGTGAAGAATGCCCCATAATGGTAGCATGAGCGCGGGTGAGCACATGACAACGCGACACGTAACTGCTCACCCCTACACCGCTGAGACGCAGAGTACGCCGAGTTTTTCTGTGGCTTTCGGGAAGAGCGGCTGCAGATCAGCCCAAATCACTGCATTCAATCGAAATCCATCCTGGTCTTGCCCGAAAATCCTTTTTCTTGCGCCTATGCGGTGAGCAACTCGACAATGTTAAATTCGGGCTTTTTGACCTCTCCTAACCCCTCCCTCACCCTCCCCTTCCCTCTCCGCAGCGGAGAGGGGAAGGGGGCCAGAGGGTAGGGGAGAGGTCAAATTTAACATTGTCGAGGTAATTAACACGATACAAACATGTTTCCTTCTGATCACTGGGACCGAGAATAGGTGACGACGTTTGAAAACGGAACGAGGTGCACAAGATACTGCCATTTTGATGCTCCTGCTCGTACTCGTCATAGTGAGGGGTATAGTGTACGTAGTGGTGACTCCCCTCTGGCGAGCCCCTGACGAACAAAATCACTTTGAGTACATTGCATACATTCTCGAGGCCCATCGTCTCCCCCGGCCCGGCGATGTGTCGTCAACGGTGCGGCGTGAGTTGCTGGCTGCTATGCGCGAGACGGACTGGGCTGAGTACAGTTTATATCCTATAGAGGATAAAAGTTTTCTGGTCAGAACTCCGCAGAGCATTCCCGGTGCCTCCCAGTTCGGCGATGCCCCTCTTTATTATTTGACCTGCACAATCCCTCTGAGCCTCCTCTCTCACCAAGACATTGCTACCCAAGCTTACCTCGCACGGATGGTTTCCGTGTTGCTCAGTGCCCTGGCCGTCCTGGGCGCATTCCTGACGGCGAGGGAGCTATTTCCCCAGGACCGATTTCTACAATTGGGTGTACCTCTCCTGATTGCGTTTATCCCCGGCCGTACGTTTATCAACAGCATGATCAACAACGATGTGGCCGCAGAACTGGTCATGGCCCTTCAATTCGCGGTGTGGACCAGGATATTCCGGCGCGGATGGTCAATACGCCGCGCGCTGGCGCTGGTCGCGCTGATCGTAGCCGGGCTGTGGGTCAAACGCACCACTGCCTTCGCCATCCCGCTAGCAGTGATCGCTCTTATCGTCTATCATTGGAACAAGATACGGAAGTGGAAGCGAAGTTACCGGTTACTGGTACCCTGGCTGACCACAGTTGCGCTCTTGTTGGCGGGAGCACTTTGTCTGACCCCGGTGGATACTCTGGGATGGGAAGGCAAAGGGAGTATAACCCCCATCCGGACAAACGAGTTCATACATTCCGGCTCCTGGGCGATGCGGGTGCGGGCGACAAAACCAGGGCAAGGTGCTCATATCGAACAGATACTACCACCTGGGCAACTGGACAAACTGGCCGGGCAAACGCTCATCCTGTCGGCCTGGGTACGCACACCGGCAGGTAAACAGAAGGGCTATCTGACGCTCGACGATGGAATTCAATGGTCCACCAGAGAATTCACGGCCACGACAACCTGGCAGTATTACGAGCTCACCACCCACGTAGCTCTCACCGCCACCCATTTGGTGGTCAACCTGGGGATCCCAAAGGGAACAGACAGCGCCCTGTACGTAGATGACATTAGTCTGGCGTCGCGGTCAACCCAGGTTGCCGTACTCCCCCTGGCAGGACCACCCAATTTCCTGCGCAACGGCGGGGGCGAATCAGCCCAATGGGATTTGCGCCCAGAGATCTACCGCCTGCTGAACAATGGGTTGCATCTACGAATAAGCCCTGGCATCGTGCGGTCAATCCTGGATTGGCAACGCTCTCTAGCCTACCTGGATGCGTACTGGATGGAAATACGGGGCCTGTTCATCTCTTTCTGGGCGATCTTCGCCGTGCGGCAGATCAAGCTTGGCCCTGGATGGTACGTCGCTCTGCTGCTCCTGTGCCTGCTGGCTCTGGGTGGTTGGGCGCGATTGCTGGTACAGCGTTGGCGCGGCAAGCAAACGGGGCTGCAGGCATGGCAAAGCCAAGCGCTTTGCGTGTTTGCCATAGCAGCGGGCATGGTCATTATGCTGACCATCCTGCGCATCCATCCACTGCCGACCAGCTATATGCCTCATGGACGGTATCTTTACGTAGCCGTCGTTCCCATCACGACCCTTCTACTCGTCGGATGGCGAGAACCGCTTCCCCAGACTTGGCGGCGCAGCGCTTTACTGTGGGGCATCCTGGGCTTCTTCACCTTAGACGTTCTGGCCCTGGCCTGCTACGTACTGCCCTTTTTCTACGCCGGCGGGCACTGGGCCTTGCTCCTGGGAGGGAGTTGATGTATAATCACCACCTGCCTCCGGAAGGCGGGGATGAAGTGAAAAATGGACGGAAAACAAACGTGACCGCGGTCAAACAATGGCTGCGAAAGAATCTCGCCGCCATTGTTATAGCCGCATCCCTCCTGCTGGCAGGCATTCTCACAATTCAAGATGGCTGGCAGCGCTTGCCGGGAGGATTGGAGCAACTCCATCACTCTGCTTTATCCCCTCGACTGGCAGGACCAAAGACAATAGGCCAGACTTTCATCTGCCCGTGCGTCGAGCTGAACCGTATAGCAGTGCTGCCCAGATTCAGCGATGCTCCCTCAGCCGATTTGGTCCTACATTTGCGTGCCTCGCCTGACGCGGAACACGACCTGCGCACAGCAACCATCCGGGCTGCCGACCTGCGAAGTGATGAGTATGCTTACTTCGATTTTGCGCCCGTCACCAATTCGGCAGATACAGGGTTTTACTTTTATGTAGAAAGCCCGCATGCGACAGAAGATGGCGAGGCGGAAACATGGTTGTTGAGAACCACCGACGATGTGTACGCCTGGGGACAACTGTACGTTGATGGCCGCCCCGCAAACGGTGACCTGTCCTTCAAAGCGAGCTGTAGCCCATCGGCAGCGGGGGTGGTGATCAATGTCCTGCGTCACATCAATGACTACAAACCCCTGCTCTGTGGAAACACGGTGTTTTATGCGGTGCTCGCAGTCTCATATCTCGGAGTGATGGTGCTCCTGTGGTGGAGGCTGAGAGCATTGTTAACCCAAGAACGGATGTAGTAGAGTTGGCTATAGCCATTGCTTTCGAAAACGTATCCAAACGCTTCATCCTTCGAAAAGAACAGCCACGTTCTTTTCAGGAAATCATGGTGGGCCTCCTGCATAAGCGCCGCCCTCCTGAGGAATTCTGGGCCCTGCAGGACGTGAGTTTTGAGGTGCAGCATGGCGAGGCCATGGGGCTCATCGGGCCCAACGGAGCCGGCAAGAGCACAGTGCTCAAGCTCATCAGCCGCATCATCGAGCCGACCTCTGGCCAGATCGAAGTAAATGGCCGGGTGGCCGCCCTGCTAGAACTGGGCGCCGGCTTTCACCCAGACCTTACCGGGCGAGAGAACATTTTCTTAAACGGCTCCATCCTGGGCTTGAGCCGGGCGGAGATCAAAAAGCGCTTCGAGAGCATCGTCGAATTCTCCGGTATTGGGCATTTTGTGGATGTGCCGGTCAGGCACTATTCCTCTGGAATGCAAGTGCGTCTGGGCTTTTCCATCGCCACCGCAGTAGAACCGGACATTTTGCTCATTGACGAGGTACTGGCCGTGGGCGACCAGGCCTTCCAGGCCAAATGCCTGCAACGCATCGGGGAGATGAGGCGCAAAGGCACCACGCTGCTGTTCGTGTCTCACAACGCCAACCTGGTGCGGCGACTATGTGATCGCACGGTGCGCCTGGACAAAGGACGGGTCCATTCCCAAGGCGACACCGCCGAGGTGATAAGCGGCTACCTGCGAGACATGTCCGCCGAGCAACAGAACGGTATTGCCCTCGATGACTTCGGAGCACCGCGCCCGCACCAGAGATGGGGATCGAGACTGGTGGAAATCACCAGCGTGCGTTTCCTGGATGGCCAGGGCCAGGAACGAACCGAGTTCCGCACTGGCGAGACGCTGGTTGCGCGCATAACCTATCAGGCCCACCAACGGGTCGAGAACCCCGCTTTTGGGGTAGCTCTGCACCGCAGCGACGGCATGCACGTAACCGGACCAGATACGGCCACGACCGGGTTTGAGATTGACTACATTGAAGGAGAGGGCACCATCGAGTACATCATAGACCACCTGCCCCTCCTGCCGGGTGAATACCAGTTCACGGCCACGGTGTACGATCACTATTCCATTCACCCTTACGATCACCATCACCGCATGTACACTTTTACGGTCAAACCGGGAATAGTGAAAGAGTTAGAAGGCGTGGTGTACATTCCCTGCTCGTGGCGACATCACCGGCAGTGACTGGTTGCTGGTAGCAAGTGAACACTTTCCAGGAGGAGTTAAATGATTCACGATGTCAAGGTAATTAGATTAACCGCCCATACCGACGAGCGAGGTTATCTTATCGAAATTGCCCGCAAAGCCGGGGGCGATGAGCCCCATGCCGTAGTCCACCAGTTCGGACAGGTATATCTGGTGGGCAACCCGGCACGAGGGGCCATCCGTGCCTTCCACAAACACGCGGAGCTGTGGGACTGGTTTTTCATCAGCCACGGCAGCGCCAAGTTCGTGCTCAAAGACGACCGGGAGGACAGCCCCACCTATGGCGAGATGATGCAAATCGTCATCGGCGAGCGCAACCCCACCCTGCTCGTCGTACCGCCGGGGGTGTATCACGGTTGGATGTCTCTGGAGGACGACACGCAGATGATCTCCACCGCCAGCCACACCTACAACCGCGAGAACCCGGACGAAGTACGCATCCCTCCCGACTCGTTCGGCGATGTATGGACGATCAAGGGGAAGTAGACATGCGAAAAGTATTACTGGTGGGTGGGGCCGGATACGTTGGCTCCGTGCTGGCCGAAGAGCTCCTGGAGCGCGGATACGCAGTCAAAATCCTCGACCGGTTGTATTACGGCGACGACGGCCTGCGCGACATCCGCGACCGGGTGGAGTTAGTCGTGGGCGACATGCGCACTGCCCAGCCCGACATCCTGGAAGATGTGGATGCGGTGGTGAACGTCGGCGGGCTGTCTAACGATCCGACAGCCGAGTATAACCCGCGCGCCAACTATGAGATGAACACGCTGGCCACGAAGAAGCTGGCCGAGCTGTGCAAACAACAAGGCGTGCGACGCTACATCTTCGCCTCCTCCTGCTCGATTTACGACCGGGGGGTGGGCAATGATTTCCGGGACGTGATCCAGGACGAGGAAAGCGAGGTCGCGCCGAAAGCGGCATATTCGGGCTCCAAGTGGGAAGCGGAAAAGATTCTCCTGGGAATGGCGGACCAAGACTTCTGCCCGGTGATCCTGCGCAAGGGCACGATCTACGGCTTCTCACCGCGCATGCGCTACGACCTGGTGGTGAACACCTTCGTCAAATTCGCCCTCTCCCAGGGCTACATCACCCTGCACTACGGCGGCGAGATGTGGCGGCCGCTGGTGGACGTACGCGATGCGGCCCGGGCGTACATCGCCTGCCTGCAGGCGGACGAGGAGGCGGTGCGCGGGCAAATCTTCAACGTATCCTACCAGAACTACCGCATATCCGAACTGGGCCTGCGCGTGCGCGAGGCATTGCGCGGCGTGGGGGTAAACTGCGACATCCGGGTGGATTACGGATACAAAGGCGTGCGCAGCTACCGCGTGTCGGCTCAGAAAATAGACCGGGTGCTCTTTTTCCGCCCCAAAGTGTCCGTCGAGGAGTCGGTACAGGACATGGTGGAGAAAATCCGGCGCTACGGCTACGACGATTTCGAGAATCCCAAGTACTACAACATCCGCTGGATGCGTCTGTTAGAAGAAGCACACAAGGTGATCAGTATCACCGGGTCGGTGTTCGACGCACCACAAACGGGGGAGTGAGAGACGATGAAAATACTCCTTATCGGCGCTAACGGACAACTGGGCAGCGATCTGGTCAGAGCCAGGTGGCCCAGCAACGATGAGCTCATCCCCCTCACCCACCGCGATATGGACATCTGCGAGCCGGTGGGGGTGAGCGAGACCCTGCACCGCCACGCGCCCGATGTGGTGATCAACACTGCCGCCTACCATAAAGTTGACGAGTGTGAGGTCAACGTCGAGCGCGCGTTCGCGGTCAACGTGTATGGCGTGCGCAACCTGGCCTTGGCCTGCCGGGAGACAGGCTGCGCCCTGCTGCACATGAGCACTGATTACGTGTTCGGCGCCGACGCCACCCGCCGCACACCCTACGTGGAGACCGACATCCCCGGCCCCATCAACGTGTACGGCATCTCTAAACTGGCCGGAGAGTACTTCGTCCGTTACATCCTCGATCGCTATTGGATCGTGCGCTCGTCGGGATTGTACGGCGTGGCCGGTTCCTCCGGCAAGGGTGGTAATTTCGTCGAGCTTATGCTGCGGCTGGCCCGCGAGGGCAAGGACATCAAAGTGGTGGATGATCAGACCCTCAGCCCCACTTACACCGCCGACCTGGCACGCAAAATCGTGGAGCTGGTGCACACCGAACACTACGGCCTGTATCACGTGACCAGCGCCGGGGCATGCACGTGGTATCAGTTCGCGTGCAAGATTTTTGAACTGACCGGCCTCAGCCCCAACGTCGCGCCGACGACTACCGCCGCTTTCGGGGCCATCGCCACCCGACCGGCCTACTCAGTGCTGCAGAACGCAGCGCTGGCGGCGCTGGGAATGGACGACATGCGCCCGTGGGAGGAGGCCCTGGCCGCGTATCTGCGCGAGAAAGGGCATGTGACGTAAATGAGCGAGAACGATCGCCTGCCCCTGGTGAGCCTGATCGTGCTCAATTGGAACGGCCGCCAACACCTGGAATATTGTCTGCCCTCGCTGCTAGCGACCGATTATCCGCGATACGAGATCATTCTGGTGGACAACGCCTCCACCGATGACTCGGTCGCCTTCGTGCGCGAAAACTTCCCGAACGTACAGGTGATCGTCAACGAGCGCAACCTGGGGTTCAGCGCCGGGATGAACGTGGGCTTACGGGCAGCGCGGGGCGAGATTATGGTGTTGCTCAACAACGATATAGAAGTGCAACCCGGTTGGTTGCGCGCGTTAGTGAAGGCGATGCTGGCCGAGGAAACCGTAGGTATCGCCGGGTGCAAAGTATACTATCCCGATGGCAAGACGTTGCAGCATGCAGGAGCGACCCTAAACTACCCACTGCTTACCAGCCATCACTACGGCTACCAGGAGGAGGACCAGGGGCAGTACGATGCAATACGCGTGGTGGACTACGTCACCGGGGCAGCACTGGCGCTCAAACGAGAGGTCCTGAACCAGGTCGGCTACCTGGATGAGAGTTTTTTCCTCTACTACGATGACCCTGACCTCTGTTTCCGCGCCCGGCAGGCAGGATACACGGTAATCTACGTGCCAGATGCGGTCATCGTTCACCACGAAACGGCGACGAACGTCAAGGGGAGTTTCTTCTCCCTTCATCATTATCACCGCAGCCGTCTGCGCTTTTTCCTGAAGCATTACACCGTCCAGCAATTCCTCGATGATTTCGTCCCTGCCGAGTTGGAACGCCTGGAAAACACCACCTCCCCAGCGGACCTCCAGGCTGCGCGGCGTGGCTACCTGGAAGCCATACTCATGTTGCCCGAACTCCTCCAATCACGCGCTTCCCCATCGGAGATAGAACGGGTACGCGAGGCGCTGGAAGGATTACGGGAAGCCGCCCTGCGCCGCCGCATCACCATCTACGGTTCCCAACCTGACGAATGGTATCGCCAGGAGTTGACCGCCCGGCAGGTGCTCGAAGAACCAGGCTTCCACTCCGACGTGCCGGTAGTAGGGCCGCTGATTGCCGGCTTCCGCGAGGCCTGGAACAACGTCTCTACCAAATGGTACGTCCGCCTGATCCTGCAGCAGCAGGTGGCCTTCAACCGGTTGGCCGCGGCCATGCTGGATGACCTGAGCAGCCAGGCCGGGGCCAACGCCACCGATGTCTCCCGACTGGCGGGCGAACTGATGGATATAAACCGCCGCTTCCTGGAAACGGTGAACCAAATGCAGAGCGACCTGGACGACCTGAGAGCCCGTCTGGAGCGGGTCGAGGATACGCTGGCCCGCAAAAAACCTCTGGAGTAAGGTGCGACGCACTTGCGAAGTGCGTCACACCTATGCGCACCTCACAAGGTAAGAACGTATGATTCTTAATTTGCTCAAGTTAATGACTCTCGTCTTGCTGCCCGGCCTGGCATGCTGGTTGGCCTTGGGCCGGACGCTAAAGCGTTACGTATGCCTGGCCGAGGCTTTTTTCCTGATATTGCTGGCGGGCATCACCATAGTTTCCTGGCTGGCCTTGCTTTTGGCGGAACTGGGTTGGTTTTTACTGCCACTTCTAGTGGGGCTGGTCGCGGCCCTCAGCCTTTGCCTTGCCACCTGGACCGCCTGGAGACGACACGGTCTGGACGCTTTCCGCGGCCTGCGGATCGAACTGCCTTCCCTGGCATTGCTGGGCATTATCGGCCTGGCCGTTCTGTTGCCCTCACGACCCTTCGAGTACATCCTGGGCGGCAGGGACCACGGCGTCTACGTGAACACCGGGGTGAACATCGCCCGCACGGGCCGCATCATCTTCCAGGATGCCGAGTTGGCCGCCCTCCCCGCCGAGAGCCGGCGCGCCGTGATCCTGCCGGAGGTCTCGGTAGACAAGGCTGGCCTGCCGGGGCCCTGGAGCGAGGGACTGCGCTTACCGGGTCTTGCCCTGCGCGATCTGGAACAGGGGATCATCGTACCCCATGCTTTGCACCTATATCCTGTCTGGATCGCCATCTCCTATACCATCGGCGGGCTTTCCTTTGCCTTGTGGACGACTTTTTTCTTCAGCCTGCTGGGCGCACTGGGCGTTTACTTTGCCGGTACGCGGTTATTCGGCCAGCCGGTGGGCCTGCTGGCCGCATTCCTGCTGGTCATCAGCGTGGGCCAGATGTGGTACGCCCGCTATCCTTCGGCGGAAATCGTTGTCCAGTTTCTTTTTTGGGCCGGTTTGTACACCTTTGCTCTGATGCTTACCACTCGCAGCCACTACGCGGCTTTCCTGTCCGCGTGCTCCTTCGGCCTGATTCATTTGGCCAAACTGGATATAGTGTTCGTCCCGGTCGTACTCCTGCTTTTCTTCACCTATCTCTGGCTCAGAGGACGCTTCCACCGTAGCCATTGGTTCTTCGTAGTGACCTACGCACTGCTTCTGCTCCACGCCGGAGCTCACGCCCTTTTCATTTCGACAGTTTACTCTATAGACCATGCCGTCCGGGTTCTCTTACCCCGCTTCATGGCGCAGGCGTTGGTCCGCGCCGCCGAGGGACACACTTATCCGCTGGACATCCTGAGCCGGCTGCTGATTCAAAACGGCGGAGCGATAATGCTCGGCCTGGTGGCACTGGCCCTGTTGATATTTCTGATGGCCCGCTTCAGGGCCACGCTGAGCAAGACGCTGGAAGTGCTCAGCCGCTACGGAAGGCTCGTCCGGGGCGCTCTGGTGCTGGGTCTGGCCCTCTGCGCCCTGTACGCTTATTTCGTGCAACCCCACCGGCAGGCTTCCGGGCTGACCAGTCCCCTGGTCATGGTGGGATGGTACGTCGCTCCCCTGGGCATTCTTCTAGGTACTGCCGGTTTTCTGCAGGTGATGGGAGAAAGTACAGAGGAAAAAACGGGCTTTGCCTGGCTGATGGTATTGGGCAACGTTGTGCCCTTGCTGATCACGGGCAGCGGGACGGCACCCGATCACTTTTGGGCCATCCGCCGCTTCGTGCCCATTGCCATTCCCGCCTTTTTCCTGTTTGCCAGTTACCTGTTGTGGCAATTGGTACCGAGGAGCCTGGACCAATGGTCTAGAAACATCCTGCCTCTCGGTTTGGCCGCCGTGCTGACCATAAATTGTTGGCAGGCTTCACGGCCGCTGGTCCGCACCGTCGAGTACAAAGGGATAATCAGGCAGGTATCGCAGTTCGCCGAGAGTTTCCCTCCCCAAGCCGTGCTGCTTTTCGAACAATCGGACGCCGGCAACCGGATGACTGCCCCCTTGTGGCTCATCTTCAACAAAACAGTTTTCATGATCACCGAGGAGGCGACGGATGATCCCGCATTGGCCATAGCGATCCGGGCCTGGCAGTCCGAGGGACGGGACGTTTACTGGATCTCGACCGAAGGAGAGAGTCCTTATACACTGACCGGATTTGTCCCCGATTATCTTTCGACCCATGTACTGGCCGCGCCCCTGGTCGAAACCCCGGTGGGCTATCTCCCATACCGGGTGGGCGAATACGCCGCTACACTGGACGTGCACCGCGTCTTTGCCGCCCAGGACACGCCGGAACGAAGGAAAGTGCTGACCTTGCACATCGGCCAGGGCACAGACGATCAGTACGTGAGCGAAGGTCTCTACGATGCCGAACGGCTGCCCGGACTGACGCCGAACCGCTGGACCGGTGGCCGGGTAGTGATAAATGTGCCGGTGACTGGCCGACCAAGTGAGGTTCTGCTCAGAATGGGCAACGGCCGGTCACCGGGCGTGCCCGCGCCGGAGGTCTCGGTCTACGTGGATAACCATCTTCTGGGAACCGTGCAAGTTGAGGGATCCTTTGGAACGTATTCCCTCCTGGTGCCAGAAGGAGCCTGGTCAGGCGACAACACGACGGAGTTACGCCTGGAGATGGAGACCTGGAATCCGTTGCAGGCCGGGTACAATCAGGACCCGCGGGACCTGGGTGTGCTGTTGGATTGGGTGAAGTTGGTCATTACTGTCCCGTCTTACGGGAAATAGATGACTAGAAAGGAAGGGCCGATTGAACATCTTCAGTGTATACAGCGAGCAACCCGACGTCGAGCTGCTGATGCAGAGCGTGGCGGAGCGCTTGAAACGTTTTGAGGCTGGCGAGGGCGGCAACCGCGAGATCGCCGCCTTCAGCCTTTATCCGGTCGGGTGGGAAGATCAGGATACCGAGCGCAACGTTGAGCTTTTGATTGCCCAATGGGACATAGACAGTAACGAGATTATCCATTCCACCCGCCCCGTCCTTGGCCCGGCGATCATCACTTTCCAGCACGTTGTCCGGCGCTTGACCTGGTGGTTCCTGAACCCGATCGTTGATCAAATATCACGGTTCAACCACAGCGCCGCGCGGGTCATCCACAGCTTATACAGGCAACAGTGCGCCAGCAACCAACAACTCAACGCAATGGCAACTCGCCTGGCAGCGGCAGAACGCACCATCGCAGAGCTGACCAAACGCATCGAGGAGCTGGAAAAAGACCGATGAGTCGCCAAGAGCACCTTATTAAGCCCGTCACCATCATCATGCTGACCTGGAACGGAATCGAATACACCAGGGAATGCCTGCGCACCCTAAAGGCCCATACCCCTATCGGCGAGAATTGCCAGGTATTCGTGGTGGACAACGGCAGCACCGATGGCACCATCGAGTTCCTGGAGAGCCTGGATTGGCTCACGCTGTTCAAGAACGGGCGCAACCTGGGTTACGCGGGCGGCAACAACGTTGGCATCCGCGCTGCCCCGCTAGGCCATGACCTAGTGCTCCTCAACAACGATCTGGTCTTCATCCAGGATGACTGGTTGCAGGGCATGCAGGCCGTAGCCTACTCCGCGCCCGAGGTGGGCATCGTCGGTTGCCGGCTGCTGATGCCCAGCGGTCTGCTACTCCACGCCGGGACGTATATGCCCACGGATTCTTTCATCGGTCAGCAGATAGGCAGCAACGAGAAAGAGATCAATCAGTACAACACCGACCGGGAGGTAGAAGGAGTCGTCTTCGCTTGTGTGTACATCAAACGTCAAGTGGTAGACACTGTAGGGGAGCTGGATGAAGACTATTTCTCTCGCTTCGAGGACACCGACTATTGCCTCAAGGCACAGCAGCACGGTTTCAAAACAGTGTGTGCTGGTGGAGTGACGGTCATCCACCACGAGAACGCAGCCATGAAAGTCAACATCTCCGACTTTGACCGCACACACGGTAACTCACGCCAGACATTCATCCGCAAATGGAAGCACCACTTCCGGCGCGATTTCGAGACAACGGCGTTTTGGCATTGCAGCCCCAATATTGCCGCCGAATGGGCGGCCTTTTCCCGCCAGTTGGTGTTGCACCTGGACGATCTGAACGTGGACATCCGGCTGAAGCGCCTTTTCAATTTTGACCAGTGGGATGGCCGGCGCGACTATTTCAAAATAGCACTGATGCGCCAGCGACCCCGCGGCGGACGTATGCCGCAGATCATCTTCGGTCCGGCAGAAACGTTCACCGAGCGCAGCGGCCCTTACCGCATCGGCTACACGATGGTGGAGACCGACGCACTACCCGAACCCTGGGTCAGACACGCCAACCAGATGGACGAATTATGGGTCACCTCCGAGTTCAGCCGCCAGGCGATGTTGAACAGCGACGTGCAGCGACCGGTTCACGTCATGCCCCTGGGCGTTGATCCCGATTACTTCAATCCACGCATCAGGGCCTTCCGCCCTACCCCGCGCTACACGTTCCTCACCCTGGCTGGTCACGAGCGTTGGCCGATAGAAGTGCTGGTGCAGGCCTATAGTGAGGTTTTCTCCGCCCAGGACGAGGTGTTTTTGCTGATATGGGCAACCGAATCGGGAGTTGACCTGCAAAGAAGGATCGGGACACTGGATTTACCGGAAAACGGTCCTCCCGTGGGACTGGTCTATGCCCGCAGACTACCTGGCTACCAGTGGGGTGCCCTCTACCGCTCGGTGGACTGCTTCGTCCTGCCCACCAGAGGTGAGGGCTGGGGCATGCCCATATTGCAGGCCATGGCCTGCGGATTACCTGTCATCGCCACCGATTGGGGCGGTCACACCGACTACATGACCACCGACATAAGCTATCCCCTACACGTGGAGAAACTGGTGCCAGCCCCCAGGGGAGCGGGCCAGTGGGCCGAACCAGACAGCAAGCACTTACGAGAATTGCTGCGGTATGTCTATGATCACCGCCAGGAAGCCCAACAGCGAGGGTTGGCGGCTTCTGAAACAGTCCTGGCTCATTGGACCTGGCGACATGCCGCACAACGCATTAAAAATCGCCTGCTGGAGATCAGGGTATGAGCGAGCAACTGCGTGTCGTGTGGCAACTCATGCTCGGCGGCTGGACGGGGCTCTCGTTTCTCGCCGAGGCGTTGGCTTATCAGATGCACCTGGACGGCGTGCATATCATGCTGCGTCCGGTAATCCATCGCTTCGCTGGGCCAGCCAACATCCCGGCATTGCGCGAAATAGTCACTCGTCCCATTGCCCCCCATGCCCCCCAGATCAGCTACATCCAGCCCGAATACTGGGACACTTCCCATCCCGGCTACAAAATCGGCTTTACCATGTTGGAAGTGACCGGCATCCCGCGCGATTGGGTGCGGCGCTGCAATGCCATGGACGAGATTTTCGTGCACAGTGAGTTCAATCGCCAGACCTTTGCCGAGAGCGGCGTGCGCAAGCCCATCACGGTCATCCCTCTGGGCATTGACCCTGCGCTGTTTCGCCCGGATGGGCCGTCCCACAAAATGGAGGGCTACTTCACATTCCTATCGGTGTTTGAGTGGGGCGAGCGCAAGGCCCCAGAAGTATTGCTGCGGGCCTTCACCCAGGAGTTCAGCTCCGGCGAGCGGGTCGTGTTACTGTTAAAAGTCCATAACCACGACCCCGGCGTGGACGTGGCCAGGCAAGTGAAAGCAATGGGCCTGCGCGATGATGCCGCCCCGGTAGTTTTCCTGTTCAACCAACCACTATCAGAAGGGCAAATGCCCACCCTTTACCGTTCCGCCGATTGCTTCGTGCTGCCCACCCGGGGAGAAGGATGGGGTATGCCCATCTTAGAAGCCATGGCCTGCGGGTTACCGGTCATCGCCACCGATTGGAGCGGCCAAACAGAGTTTATGAACGAGGGCAATGCTTACCCGCTGCGGGTCAAGCAACTCATCCCGGCGCGGGCCAAATGTCCTTATTACAAGGGATTTCAGTGGGCAGACCCCGATTACGATCACCTGCGCTACCTGATGCGTCATGTCTACGAACACCGGGAAGAAGCCCGGCAGAAAGGACAAACGGCAGCCGAAGAGGTGAGACAGAAGTGGACCTGGCAACAGACGACAGCTAAGATCAAAGCCAGACTACTGGAGATTGGGAAGAAGGCTGAGAAAGGGTAATCCGTGCGCATCGGCTTCGACATCACCGCTCTTTATTATTCCCGTGCCGGGGTAATGTACTACCACTGGCGTTTGCTGCAAGCACTGCTCCACCTGGGACAGGAACACGAGTTCGTGTTGCTGGATTATCTGCCCCTCAGCCAGTGGGGCGAACTGGGAGTCGCTCTGGACAGCCTGAGCGCTCCCAACGCGCGAATAGCGGCGTGTTCGGGCCTCAAAGACCGCAAACTCACCCGCTGGCCGCTGATGACGGCGACGTCCCTGGGCGAGCGCCTGGCCCGCCGCATTGACGGCTGGCTTGAACCCTTCTGGAACCGTGTAGTGGACTGGTCCATGCGCCGCAGTCTGGACCGCGCCCTGGCCGGCGTGGATGTATTCCACTGCTCCGATGTGTTGCTATACAAACCGCGCAACGTGCCCGCGGTGATCACCGTGCACGACCTGAGCACACTGCTCTTCCCAGAACTGCACGTCCGAGACACCATCGAGATGCACGAAAGAAAAATGCACTTCGTGCGCACCCAGGCCGACTTAGTCATAGCCGTATCCGAAAACACCCGGCGCGACGTGGTCGAACACCTGGGCGTGCCCCCGGAGCGGGTACACGTCGTATACGAAGCCGCTGACGATCAATTTCAGCCTATTGAGAATCCCGAAGCTATTACCGCTGTCACCCGCCGTTATGGTCTGAACCCTGGCGGTTATGTGTTGACCGTAGGCACGCTGGAACCGCGCAAGAATCAAATCCGGCTAGTGGAAGCCTTTCACCTGCTCAGCCAATGGGGAATGACGCAGGGGCTGAAGCTGGTGCTGGCCGGAGGCAAGGGCTGGCTCTACGAGAACCTGTTCCAGCGCGTGGAGGAACTCGGCTTAACCGAGAATGTGGTCTTCACCGGGGTCGTGCCCGACGAGGACCTGCCCGCGCTGATGAATGGCGCGCTGCTGTTCGTTTATCCATCGCTATACGAAGGTTTCGGCCTGCCGGTGCTGGAAGCCATGGCCTGCGGCGTGCCGGTGATCACCTCGAACGTATCATCGCTGCCCGAGGTGGCGGGAGATGCCGCGCTCCTGGTTGACCCGTACGATGTGGAAGGACTCGCCGAGGCTATGAGGAGCCTCATCGAGAGCGAGGAGATACGGGCGGATTTGCGGAAGAAAGGGCTGGTCCAGGCCGCGCGCTTCTCATGGGAGCGGGCGGCCAGGGAAACCGTGCGTGTATATAAAGCACTCTCGTGAACAATCGAGGGAGCATGCCGGGGTGAGATGTATCCTCGTGAGCAACTGAACCCTACAAAGGGGCTTCCATGTCCCAAGAGGTGACGATGGCTCCAGATTTGCTGAAGGAGAGGAATAGTATGAAATCAGATAGGTTTATCAGAGATTTTTTGCTGGGTGTAGATGGAGTCCTCCACAAGGGCTTGTCCAAGCTCGAGACGGGAGTAGGACTTACTCGGGAACATATCGTTTGGGCCTATAGGCTTTTTCTTGATCGAGAGCCTGAAAGCGAGGCCGTGGTATCGGGCAAGCTACTAGCGTGGAAAACGACGAAAGAGCTACGGATGGACTTTATGACTTCGTTGGAGTTTCGGGCCAAGAATCCAGAAGACCTGGCGTATACGAATGAAAGTCACATTGTCATAACGGAGTTGGATAACCGCCTAAGATTATTCGTAGACCTCGCCGATGTCGTGATTGGACTTAACATCATCAGGGGAAACTACGAACAGAATGAAGTTAACTTTGTCCGGCGAGTTGTGAAACCTGGTCAAAACGTCCTTGATATTGGCGCCAATATAGGTTTTTTCACTATAATCATGGCGTCTTTGGTGGGGCCATCGGGGAAAGTTTACGCCTTCGAACCACTCGACCAAAACGCTGATTTACTGGAGCTCTCAATAGCCGAAAATGACTTTGAAGATAGGATAGTACTAGAGCGTGCTGCGTTAGGACAATCATCAGGTTCTGCAAGGCTCATCTTTCTAGAAGTAGAGCGTGCATTGAATTCAGGCGGAGGCTATCTGTTTCGGGAGGGTGTAAACATTCCAGATGGTCACGAACTCAGAGAAGTTAAAATGATCGCATTAGACGATTACCCCCTCCGCCGTCCAATCAGTTTTATCAAAATAGATGTCGAGGGTACTGAACCATTGGTCTTCCGAGGCGCAACAAAGATGCTGCAGAGGGATCGCCCCCTGATCCTGTCAGAGCTTAACCCTGTTCAATTGGAAAAAGTATCTGGTTGTAAAGCTGCCCAGCTCATAACCGAAATGCAAGCCCTCGGCTACCACTGTCACGTTCTTGATGATAACGGAAAAGTAGCTGCCAAGATCACTGATGTCAGTGATACTCACATCAGATCCGTTGTTTTCTTACCTGGATAGAACCACGTGTGCGTAGGAACGATCCAGGACCATGACCATTTTCCTATGGCCCTCTCCTACTTCCATATGGTACAATCGTACAGGGCCCGAGACGGGCTACGATTAAATATGGATAGGAGTTTCGCTCTATGACAAGACGGTTTATCACTGAAATCCTGCTGATTTCCTGCCTGGCGATTTTGGTCATGGTCCTTCAACCCAATCTCGCCACTCAAGCCTCGAAGTTGCCAATATACGCGGACCGAACCATCACCCTACCCGGCTCCTTCGTTCGTTACTCTTCCCCAGTTCTAGTCAACCTGGATGCCGACGAAGATTTGGAAATCGTCGCTGGAGGCAGCGATGGCCTCTTATACGCCTATAACCAGGACGGCACCAGCCTGCCCGGTTTCCCCTACAATACGGGACAGGGAGCGGCCATCGAATCCTCCCCGGCCGTTGGAGATATAGACGGCGATGGGCAAATGGAAATCGTCTTCGGTGCGGGCAGTACCTTTACGCCCAGCGCTCATGGCGGCCTGTATGCTCTTAACGCTGATGGAACTCTCCTGTGGCGGTTCAACACCGGCGACTTTAACAACGATGGGGTGCGGGACGGCGTCTTTTCCAGCCCGGCCCTGGGCGACATTGACGGCGACGGCAAGCTAGAGGTCGTTTTCGGAGCCTGGGATGCCTACGTGAGAGCCTTGAACGGCGAGAATGGTGGTATCCTCTGGGAGGTCTTCGTCCGCGATACAGTCTGGTCTTCCCCTGCCCTGGGCGATCTTGACCGCGACGGCTACCTGGACGTGGTCATCGGGGTGGATGCGCACTACGAAGCGCCTTTTGGCACTCCAAACGGTGGCTCGCTGCACGTCTTTACCCGCGATGGGGCGGAGATGCCCGGCTTTCCCCAACACATTGACGAGATCATCCAGTCCTCGCCCGCGCTGGGCGATCTTAGCGGCGATGGCTGGCTGGAGATTGTGGTGGGCACGGGAAATTACTGGGGGGCCGGGCACCAGGTGCACACCTGGGATCACAACGGCAATTACCTCAGCGGCTGGCCCAAGAGCACCGGCGATTACTGCTCTTCTTCGCCCGCTCTGGGCGACATTGACGGCGATGGCCAACTGGAAGTGGTTATTGGCTGCAACGATGGAAAAATCTACGGTTGGGATGCCAATGGCAATCAAAAGTTCGCCACCACCGTCAAAGATCACTATGGCAACTCCAGTTGGGGCGTCGGCTCCTCACCCATTCTGGCCGATGTGGACGGCGACGGCGCACCCGAGATTCTCTTCAGCTACAACTGGGACGTTGGCGTGCTGGAGGGCAATGGGACGCAGACCAGCACTTTCTACCAGGCAGGCTACACTGTTTCCAACTCGCCGGCCGTGGGCGACATTGACAACGACGGCAAGCTTGAGGTCGTCGTCGCCGGCGGCTACAACAATGGGGCCAACGGCATGATCTACATCTGGGACCTGACTTCTACGTCTACGGCCAATCCCTGGCCCATGTTCCACCGCGATGCCGCCCACAACGGTCACGCGCCGGTCGCCCCGATCCTTTCCGCCAGCCCTGCTTCGCTTGGCTTCCTACACCAAACCGGCGACGCGACCCAACCCACCCTCTCTTTCCGCCTGACCAACAACGGCGACTGCGTCGTGAATTGGACAGCCTCCGCCCCAGCGGGACTCCAGGTGTCGCCAGGGTCCGGGACGATCCAACCTACCGTGACCGACTACGACGTCGTCAATGTCACGGTGCTCAACCCCACGTCGTACTCGCCGGGCGTTACTCATAACCTGGGTTCGGTGACCATCAACGGGACTTCCGGCTGCGGAACGGTGAATAGCCGCTCCGTCCCGGTGACCTTTCACGCCAGCAATCTCTCACGCATCTATCTGCCATTGACCATGCGGCAATATGTCCCGGCGCTCTACGCCGACGACTTCAGCGACCCCGGCAGCGGCTGGCCGGTAAGCGAGAATAGCAACACGGGCAGCGGCTACTTCGGCCTGGAGTACGGCGTCCACATCAGCAAAAACGACCTGAACGTTCCACGAGCCACAGCCCGCGGCCCGTTCCAGGTCAGCGGCGACTACGCGGTCCAGGTCGAAGCGCGGGGAACCACGATGGCCTTCGCCAAGTGTGGCATCATCTTCAACGCCAGCGCCGACATGAGCCGCTACGACTATTTCGTCGTTGACAACCGCTATCCGGGTGACTACTGGCAGGGGAGCAAGTTGCGGCGTTACGAAAACGGGACGTTCACCACCTTGCAGACCAACGGGGTCAGCGGCACGACGGTGCAGATGTATGAACCGAACACGCTGCGCGTGGAGGTCATCGGCTCGCAGATACGGGCCTATGTTGACGACGTTCCGGTCATCTCCTATACCAATAGCAACCCACCGGGAGGCGGCTACGTTGGCTTGATCGCCGAACACGCTTATTATGGCTCCCCTCCAGAATCCAACTGGGCGTGGTATCACAAGGCTAACTGCCACTTTGATGATCTGGTGGTCACCAGGCCCTGACTGATTAAACCTCCCGCAGGTTTTGAAATATGCGGGAGGTTTTTTTGTTTTTGACATCCACCGCCCACCCGTGTATAATTGTACACGAGCACCGACCGGTTCGCATTGGGGTGAGAATTGCGAATATTGCACGTCGCCAACGGGTATTGGCCCGCCATCGGTGGCACCGAATTCCTGATACAGAAAGTCTCAGAGCACCTCGTCGCCCTGTTCGGTGACGAGGTTACCGTGTACGTGCCCAACGGATACAACTGTGAGGCGTTCCGCAGTCCCACGCACCCCACTTTGCCCCCAGGCAGCGAGATCATCAACGGCGTCACAGTGCGCCGTTTCAAAGTTTTCGCCTGGGCCGGCCCGGTATTGCGCTACATCCAGCAAATTGCCTACTTATTGCGCCTGCCGGGCAATGATCGCCTGCGCACACTCTACAACGGGCCCATTATCCGGGGGCTGGAGCGCGAGATTGCCGCCTTCCCAGGCGACGTCGTAGCCGCCTCGGCTTTCCCGATGCGACACATGTTCTACGCCGTACGTGCCCGGCAAATGGGGGGAGCGCCCACGGTTCTGATCGGCGCACTGCACATCGGGGAGTCTTGGGGATTCGACCGCCCGATGATTTACCAGGCCATCCGGCAGGCGGATGCCTACATCGCTTACACGGACTTCGAGCGGGACTTCCTGGTCACGGAAAAAGGCATACCCGCCGAGAAAATCACCGTGATCGGGGTGGGCGTGGACGCGGAGCCATTCGCCCGCGCCAATGGCACCGCAGTGCGAGCGCGCTACGGCTGGGGGAACGAGCCGGTGGTAGCGTTCATCGGTCAGCAGAGCCGCGATAAAGGAGTGGACACGCTGGTGCAAGCCATGCCCCGCGTGTGGGACGAGTTCCCCACGGCGCGGTTGCTGATCGCCGGCGGGCGCACCGAGTTCTCTTCCCGGCTTAGACGTATGGTTGTCGCACTCCCACCGGAACAACGCTCGCGGGTGACCGTCGTGGATGACTTCTCCGAGGACGAAAAGGCGGGATTATTCGCCGCGTGTGACGTGTTCGCCAGCCCCTCACGCTATGAATCCTTCGGGATAGTCTACCTGGAAGCATGGTCCGCAGGCAAGCCCGTCATCGGCTGCCGGACGGGCGCGGTGTCCACTGTAATCGCAGATGGCCGGGACGGCCTGCTAGTCCCGTATGGCAATTCGTCAGCCCTGGCCTCATCTCTGCTGACTCTCCTGCGCGATCCAGCCCTGCGGCGGAAAATGGGCGAACAAGGGCGGGCAAAGGTGCAGGCCAACTATACCTGGGAGAAGGTGACGCGCAAGTTCCGCGCAGTGTACGAGGGGGCGGCGAAAATTTGCCGCTACTCTGCCGGATAAAGCATCAGAAGGCGATTATGGTAGCACTTCCTTTTGACATCAACAAGTTAATAGAAATATGCCGTCAAAATGACGTTATCAAAGTCGGCATTTTTGGTTCGGTGGCGCATGGAGAAGCCACAGACCAAAGCGACATTGACCTGTTGGTGTACTTTTCTAAACGGAAGAGCCTTCTCGCGCTAGTGGCATTGGAACGTAAACTTTCGACTGCCCTGGGAAGAAAGGTAGACCTGTTGACCGAAGCCGCGATTAGTCCTTATCTTCGCGAGAAAATCATGCGCGATCTGCAGGTGATATATGAATCGTGATGACTCGGTTTACCTCCAGCATATTTTAGACGCCATCGCCAAGATTGAGGAATATCTTCAAGGGGTTGATGAAGAAATCTTCTACCAGCAAACCTTGATTCAGGATGGCATCATTCGACAGTTGGAAATCGTAGGGGAAGCGGCAAAGCGACTTTCAGATGAGTTGCGCGATAGATATCCTTACGTCCCATGGCAAGATATTGCTGGAATGCGAGACAAACTCATTCACGGCTATTTTGGAGTGGACCTTGAAAAAGTCTGGGACACCGTGAAGGATGACGTTCCTGTTCTTAAAGCGGAAGTAGCGAAGATACTCATGGAACTATAGAAAAACGAGTGCAAATACCCGCACGCCGACCACGCCATGTACGCGGCTTTCTGGCAACATCGGTTGGCACAGTTGAACGTTGTGTTCATTGCGCGCGACGCGTCGGGTGTAGTCGGCGTGCCGTAGAGTTTTTTGAGCACGAGACACGAAGGAACACAGGGTTGACCAATGTGCTGATCGTTTGCGATGACATAGTCGGCAGCCAGATGAGCGGCCCGGCCATCCGCGATTGGGAATACGCGCGTGCGTTGAGCCGCACCTGCCACGTTGTACTTGCCGCGCCGAACCCAAGCGATTTGCGCCCCGAATCCTTTACACTGGTCAAGTATGACACGCCCGGCAGCCTGCGGAAGCTGGCTACCAGCGCCGAGGTCATCATCACTTCCGGGTACATACTGCAACGCTACCCTTTCCTGGCCGAGCTGGACGCGCCACTGGTCATCAGCCTCCCCCACTCGTTCGCGCTGGAGGCTCTCATGACCTTCGCCGAGCGGGAGCTATCGCTGCGCTGGGAAATGCACAACGAGTTCGCCAGCGTGCTCAGCGCACAACTTCAAATGGGGGACTTCTTTCTCTGCAACAGCGAGCGTCAGCGTGATTATTGGCTGGGCATGCTCAGTGCGCTGAACCGGGTCAACCCCCTCACTTTCGATGACGATCGCACGTTACGCCGACTGGTTGATGTAGTGCCCTTCGGCCTGCCAGCCGAGCCTCCCCAGCACCGTCGCCAGGTGCTGAAAGGAGTCCACAAAGGGATAGGCCCAGGTGACAAGGTAATCTACTGGGGCGGTGGAATTTACGATTGGCTGGACCCGTTCACACTCATCCGAGCGATGGTGCTTGTCTCGGCGGAGCGGCGCGACGTGAAAGCGTTTTTCGCCGCCACGCGCCATCCCAACCCGACCCTCTCCCCCAGTCCAGCGATTCAGCGAGCAATGGCCCTCAGCGACGAACTGGGGCTCACTGACCAAAGTGTGTTTTTCAATGATTGGCTGCCCTACACCGAGCGCGAGAACTATTTACTGGAAGCGGACATCGGTGTAAGCCTGCATCTCAACCACATTGAGACGCGCTACGCCTTTCGCAATCGCGTGCTGGATTACATTTGGGCTGGGCTGCCCATCATCTGTACAGAGGGAGATGTGGCAGCAGAGCTCGTACGCAAGCACGGCTTGGGGCGCGTGGTGGGATACGAGAACGCAGAAGAGTTGGCAAGCGCGATTCTGGAGATGATTGAGACTCCCGAGTTACGAGCCCAACTCGCCCCGCGCTTTGCCCCGCTGGCGGAGCGCTACCGTTGGGACAACTGTGTGCGCCCACTGATCGAATTTTGTCGCGCTCCGCGCAAAGCCCCTGACCGCCGGGCGGGCGCGGTTAAACAAATCTCGCGCCCGCGCGAAGGATGGAGCACCTGGAAAATGCGCATAGAAAAAGGCAAGCACATACTGCGCGAACGCGGCCTCCGCGCGCTGTGGCGGGAGATAAGAGGATTTGCAGCCTGGCGCTGGGGGTAGAACCAGGGTGTTTTCAGAATTTAAACAGTCCCAGGCACTCGTAATGCGAAGCGTAAAACGTGACCGTTTCCTTACGGATTACGCTACACGAAGGTGGGACAGGTGTTTTCTGGATATGGCTAAACTGGCCTACTACTATAGTTTCCGCTAATTTGGTCTACTGCCGGATGGCAGCGACACGCGACATTG
>JANLFX010000036.1 GCA_024653325.1 Anaerolineae bacterium | reverse complement strand
GGTCTCCGCGGCCAGGGCACAGCAGCAACTCGCCCCCAAAGTGAAATACACCCCCCGCCCAATACGATTTTGACAATATGCCGTTTTTGTGGTAAAATAATGTTTGAAAATTAGTGCATGTTATGCACAAATGTGCACGAACCACCTCTGTGAACGGTGTATGAATACCGTTCTTCCTCGCTCGTTGTATCTTACATATCCCCAGAACCTGTTGCACCGGGCTGGCTTCTGGGGAAACCTTTACCGAAGAGAAACCACATGAATGTACCTGCTGATTCAGCTTCTGATGTTGTAGTCATTGGCGGCGGACCGGGAGGTTATGTAGCCGCTATTCGCGCTGCCCAATTGGGCCGCCAGGCCGTTTTGGTGGAGAAGCAACACCTGGGAGGAGTGTGCCTCAATTGGGGCTGCATCCCCACTAAGAGCCTCTTGCGCAATGCCGAGGTGATCGCCTTGCTCCAGGAAGGTAAGACCTTTGGCTTCACCCTGGAGGGTTTCCAAGCTGATTATGCCGCCGCAGTGGACCGCAGCCGCCAGGTCGTGGACCGCCTGGTGAAGGGGGTATCCGCCCTGATGCGCAAGAACGGTATCCGGGTGGTAGAGGGCACCGGTACCCTTGCCGGGCCAGGACTCGTGCGGGTGGACCTCCGTGATGGTGGTGAGCTTCAGCTACAAACCCGGCATATCGTTATCGCCACCGGCGCACGCTCAAGGTCCCTCCCCGGAGTGACAGTGGACGGGGAGCGGATCATCACTGCCCACCACGCTCTGGAGATGCGAACTTTGCCCGCCTCAGCGATAATCGTCGGTGCTGGACCCATTGGCATGGAGTTCGCCCATTTATGGCGCACATACGGGGCAGAGGTAACCGTCGTTGAGATGCTGTCTCGCCCCCTGCCTCTGGAGGATGAAGAGGTCAGTGAAGAAGTGCAACGGGCTTTTCATCGTCGCGGAGTTCGCGTGCTGACCTCTACTCGCGTGGAGGGGATAGAACCTACCGCCGACAGGGTGCTGGTGCGGGTGCGACAGGAAGATGGCGAAGAAAAAGTCCTGGAGGCGGAAAAAGTTCTCATCGCTATCGGCGTGAGGCCCAATAGTGAAGGGTTGGGCCTGGAAGAGGTTGGCGTTAACCTGGAGCGGGAGTGGGTGGTGGTGGATGAACGCATGCGCACCAATGTGCCGGGCATCTGGGCCATAGGCGATGTGACCGGCAAGATGCCCCTGGCCCACGTAGCCTCGGCGCAAGGCATCATCGCCGCCGAAGACATGGCCGGCAACAATCCACGGCCTCTGGATTACGGGGCTATCCCGCGCTGCACTTATTGCCAGCCCCAGGTGGCCAGCTTTGGTCTCACCGAAGCCCAGGCTCGCGAGCAGGGGTACGAGGTGCGGGTGGGGCGCTTTCCCTTCCAGGCCAACGGTAAAGCGCTGGCCCTGGGGGATTACCGGGGTTTCGTCAAGCTGGTGGTGGATGGTGTCTCCGGCTGGCTGCTGGGCGCGCACTTGGTCGGGCCGGAGGTCACGGAGTTGCTGCCGGAATTGGTGCTGGCGCGAAATGCAGAGCTCCTGCCCGAAGCCATTGCCCGCTCTGTCCACGCCCATCCCACCCTCAGCGAGGCCCTGATGGAGGCTGCCCACGGCGTGTTTGATCGGCCGATCCATGCTTAACGCGCTTGACGAATATAGGAAAGGGGGTGAGGGATTATCGAAGAATTAAGCCATGGTACCTGCTAATTTGCTGGAAAGTCGTTCCGTAACTTTATAACCCTTATATTCTCACTTTTTAAAAGGAGGACTTCCATGAATTGGCTACTTGCCATAATTGACTGGATCAAGGGGCTTGGTGCTACCGTGATGTTGCCCATTGTGATCTTCGTCATTGGGCTTATCCTGGGGTCCAAGCCCGGGCGGGCCTTTCGCTCGGCGGTGACCATCGGTATTGCCTTCGTAGGTATCAACCTGGTCATTGGTCTGCTGTGGACGAACCTGGGCGATGCGGCGCAGGCGATGGTCGCCCGCACTGGCGTTACCCTAGACGTGGTGGATGTCGGCTGGCCCGCCGCCGCGGCCATTGCGTTTGGAGGCACTGTTGGTACCTGGATTATCCCCCTGTCTATCTTGGTCAATATCATCATGCTGGTTATACGGGGGACTAAAACTCTCAACGTAGACATCTGGAATTTCTGGCACTTTGCCTTCACCGGCGCGCTGGTCTACGCTATCTCCCAGGACCTGGCGCTAGCTCTGGCCACCGCGGCCCTGAACGCTGCTATTGCCTTATTCCTGGCTGACTGGACAGCCCCTGGTGTGCAGGATTTCTACAACGTTCCTACCATCTCCATTCCCCACGGGTTCTCAGCCGCTTACGTACCCATTGCCATCCCACTCAACAAACTCATTGATGCCATCCCTGGCCTGAACAAGTTGGACGCGGATCCTGAGGCAATCCAGCGGCGCTTTGGCGTTCTGGGCGAGCCCATCGTCCTCGGTGTAGTCATCGGTTTCTTCTTGGGCTGTCTGGCCTGGCTGGGCGATACCGCGGTGGGTAGCTTTGGCGTGCAATTGCAGAAAATCCTGGCCCTGGCCATCAACCTGGGGGCAGTGATGCTGCTGATGCCGCGCATGGTGGCGATCCTGATGGAGGGATTGATCCCCATCTCAGAGGCTGCCCGTGAGTTCATGAAGACCCGCTTCGCTGGCGGCGAGTTCTACATCGGCCTCGACTCCGCCATCCTGATCGGCCATCCGGCGGCTATCGCCACGGCCCTGTTGCTGGTGCCGGTCACAATTGGACTGGCCATCGGCCTGAGCGCACTGGGAGCGAACCGCATCCTGCCTTTTGCCGATTTGGCCGTGATTCCGTTTATGGTGGCCATGATTGCCCCTATCACTCGGGGTAACATCGTGCGGGGTGTGATTATCGGTACCATCGTCATCGCCGTGGGACTGATCCTCGGCACAACTATCGCACCTTTGCACACCGCCGCGGCCATTGACGCCAAGTTCGAGATGCCCCAAGGAGCAACTCAGATCTGCAGCATCTGCGATGGCACCAATCCGCTGACCTGGTTGCTGCTGAACTTCAGCAAACTCGGTGGCTGGATCGGTTTGGCCATTGCCACGGTGATCTTCGCCGCGATAGTATTCTTGTACAAGAAAAACACCACCGCCTGGGAGGTCGCCGCGGGCGGTCCCAAGCCGGAGGCGCCGGCTGCCGAGGGCTAGTCGAGTACGTCCGCGAGGGCGTCTGAAGTATGCGCAAACACACGGAGCATCCTCAAAAAGATGCTCCGTGTGTCATAGCAATCTTTGCGAACAATGATTAATCACGCCGAACTTCTGGCTCAAGTCGCTAATCTATATTATGAAGAGAATCTCACCCAAGACGAGATTGCACACCGCATCGGCACTTCCCGGTCCACGGTTTCCCGCCTGCTTCACGAGGCACGTGCGGCTGGGGTGGTAGAGATTATCATCCATTACCCCTGGAAGACTATGTCGGAGTTGGAGCAGGAGCTGACCGGGCGTTTCCACCTGCGACATGCTCGCGTCTTGGCGGGACAGGGACGACCTTACCCGGAGATTCTGCGGGGGTTGGGAGTGCTGGCGGCGCGCTATCTGGAAAGCGTTTTGCAAGAGAGCTCCATTCTGGGTATCTCCTGGGGGACGGCGGTGCATAGCACCGTGCAGGCGCTGCGGCCTGAGCGCAAACTGCCGATCACGGTGGTGCAGATGATCGGTGCGGTGGGGACGGGCGATCCGCTGATTGATGGGCCGGACCTGGCCCGCTTGCTGGCCAACATTTACGGGGGAGAGTGCCGCTATCTCCATGCCCCTTTGGTCGTCGAGGACGCCCAGGTACAAGAGATGTTGTTGCAGGAGCCGCGCATTCGTGAGACGTTGTCCCTGGCTTGTCAGGCGGATGTGGCGCTGGTGGGCATCGGTTCCACCGTGCCGGAGGTCTCCAGTTTGTTGCGTGCTGGCTATCTGGACCTGGAGACATTGATGCAACTGCGGGCGCAAGGCGCCGTGGGGGATGTTTGTGCCCGACATTACGATGCTCAGGGACGCCTTTTGGACATAGAACTCAATCAGCGTATAGTGGGGATTGAATTGGAGGCTCTACACCACATTGAGCAGGTGATTGGTGTGGCGGGAGGAGAAGCCAAAGCAGAAGCCATTTTGGGTGCCCTGAGGGGTGGGCATGTGAATGTGCTGGTGACAGACGACGTGGCGGCGAAAAGAGTACTGGCACTCGAATCAAGTAACAGGTAGGTTAAGCTGTGTTTTTAGCCTTTCTCAAAAGTTTGTTGGGTAATCTGGGTCGCCCGGTGCTGGACTTTATGCTCAATAATCCATCATTAGTCACCGCTATTCTGGCAGTGTGGCTAAGCGTGTTCGTGGCCGGACGGCTACAATTGTGGCTCATCGAACGTAAAAGTGTGGCGCTGATAGTGGAAATGGGACGGGAATTGGTCGCCAGTAAGCCTCACATTACAGCGCGGGGGCTGTACAAGCGCATCTACCCCCGTTGGAGTGAAGCGGTGCAGGGGTGGGCATGGTTTGTGCCACACCGCTTGGACCTGTGGCCGGTGCCGGTCAGACCAGACACGGTGCAGCAGAAACTCTCCTTTTCCCCCGAATGGATCGCCAAAGTGCTGCGCCAGCACGGTATCAGGTTGGAGGAAGATGGAAGCAACGCGAAAGCAGACTGAGGTAAGACGAGCCTGGGTTCGGGAGGATTTGGTAATCGTACCGATGCGGGCCGAGAGCGCGACCGATGCCATCGCCCAGTTGGGGGCGCGATTGCAGGCGGGTGGTTTCGTGAAGGATTCCTGGATCCAGGCCGCGATTGAGCGGGAAAAGGCTTTTGCGACGGGGCTGCCTACGCCGGAGATAGGGGTGGCGATTCCCCATGCGGATGTGGAGCATGTCCTGCAGCAGGCCATCGCGGTCGGTGTGCTGGAGGAGCCGGTGGAATTCGGGGAAATGGGCAGTCCAGATGGCACAGTGCCGGTACGGATTGTGTGCGCGCTGGCAGTGGCCCGCTCCGAGTTGCTGGTCAAGCTGCTCCAGCAATTGGTGGAAATGTTCCAGAGTCCAGAGGTATTGAAACAAATTGCCGAGGCGCGAAGCCCGGCCAGTATTGTGCGAATATTTGATCATCACATTCAAATCGAACAGGAGGTAGAGGGATGAACGGAGAAAAGCGCGTGCTCATCGCTTGTGGCACATCTATCGCTACGGCGACGGTGGTGGCGGAGAAGGTGAAGGAGATCGCCAAAGAGGCCGGCATCTCAGTCCGCGTCGCTCAGTGCAAGGCAGCCGAGGTACGAGGGCGGATTACGACCTTTAACCCCCACGTTATCGTGGCCACAACCCCGGTGCCCAAAGACCTGGGTATCCCGGTCTTCAACGGCGTCCCCTTCCTTTCGGGTGTGGGAATGGATGTACTGAAGGCACAAATCCTCGAAGCTCTGAGGAAGGCGTAAATGAGTCTGAGTGAAACGAAAAAGCGCGAATTGCTCCGTCAGATGTACACTATCCGCGCTTTCGAAGAAAAAGCGGAGCAACTGTATGCTATGGGCAAGGTTCATGGCACGATGCATCTCTCCATCGGCATGGAGGCTTCGGCGGTGGGGTCCATTGCGGCCCTGCGCCCGGATGACCTGATCCTGAGCACCCATCGCGGCCACGGCCACTGCATTGCCAAGGGGGCCGACTTGAGGCTCATGATGGCCGAGTTCATGGGCAAAGAGGCGGGCTACTGCCGCGGGCGAGGCGGCTCAATGCACATCGCCGATGTCAAAGGGGGTAACCTGGGAGCCAATGGCGTCGTCGGGGGCGGCATCCCTATCGCCGTGGGCGTGGGGCTCAGCCTCAAAATGCAGAAACGAGACCAGATTATCCTCTGCTTCTTCGGCGATGGGGCAGCAAACCTGGGCCCTTTCCATGAAGCCTTGAACATGGCTGCCATCTGGAAGCTACCCGTGGTGTTTGTGTGCGAAAACAATCAATATGCGATGTCCCTGTCGGTGAAGAAAGCCTTCCCCATCGAGCGCATCTCCGACCGGGCGGCGGCCTACGGTATGCCAGGCGTAACGGTGGACGGCAATGATGTAATGGCCGTTTACGAGGCGGTGAGCCAGGCGGTGAAACGAGCCCGGGCAGGGGAGGGGCCGACCCTGATCGAGAATGTGACTTACCGCTGGCGAGGCCACTCCAAAAGCGATGCCAACCGCTATCGCACCCGCGAGGAGATCGAAGCCTGGAAACAAAAATGTCCGATCAAACGCTTCCGCGCCCGACTTATCGAGGAGGGGATACTGACCGAGGAAGAGGCTGACCGCATCGCACAGGAGGCTTATGCCGCGGTGGATGCTGCCGTGGCTTTTGCCGAGGCCAGCCCGGAGCCTGCACTGGAGACCATCGAGGAGGGAGTGTACGCCTAGAATGAGAGAGCTGAGTTACGCGGAAGCGATTCGAGAGGCATTGCAGCAGGAGATGCAGCGCGACGAGCGGGTCTTTATTATCGGCGAGGATGTGGGCGTCTACGGCGGCGCTTTCGGGGTGACACTGGGGCTGGTGGAGGAGTTCGGCGAAGAACGGGTGATTGACACGCCCATCAGCGAACTGGGCATTGCCGGGGCCATCACCGGGGCGGCGCTGATGGGAATGCGACCTGTGGGCGAGATCATGTTCATGGATTTCACCACCCTGGCCATGGAGCAGTTGGTCAATCAGGCAGCCAAAATCCGCTTCATGTTTGGTGGTAAGGCCAAAGTGCCCTTTGTCCTGCGCACCCCGGCCGGGTCGGGCACCGGCGCGGCGGCTCAGCACTCGCAAAGCCTGGAAAACTGGTTCGTCCACGTCCCCGGACTGAAAGTGGTGATGCCCAGCACTCCCTACGATGCCAAGGGGCTGCTCATCGCCTCCATCCGCGACGATAACCCGGTCATCTTCATCGAGCACAAGCTGCTCTACAAAGTCAAAGGCCCGGTGCCGGAGGAGCCGTATACCATCCCTTTGGGCACTACTGAGGTGAAACGGGAAGGTCGGGACCTGACCATTATCGCCACTTCGATCATGGTGCAGCGCTCGCTGGAGGCCGCGCAGCAACTGGCCGAAGAGGGGATTGAAGTCGAAGTCATTGACCCGCGCACGCTGAAGCCTTTGGACAAGGAGCCGCTGATCCGCTCGGTTATGAAAACGGGGCGGGTGCTCATCGTGCACGAGGCGTGCAAAACGGGCGGCTACGGCGGCGAGCTGGCCGCTGTCATCGCCGAGAGCGAGGCCTTCGACTATCTGGATGTCCCCATCATCCGCCTGGCAGGGCGGGATATGCCCATACCCTATAATCGCACGCTGGAATACCATACCGTGCCGCAGGTGGAGAATATCGTCCAGGCGGCGCGAGACCTGGCGCGAGGGAGGATGTGACGTGGCAACATCGGTGATCATGCCCAAACTGGAGATGGACCAGGAAACGGCGAGAGTTATCGAATGGCTCAAACAGGAAGGAGAAACTGTCACCCAGGGCGAGCCGTTGTTGGTCGTGGAGACCTCCAAGATAACCATCGAGATCGAAGCTCCGGCTTCCGGCATCCTCGCCGGCGTGCGGGTCGGGCCGGGAGATGTGGTACCGGTCACAGAGGTCATCGCCTATATTCTCCAGCCGGGAGAGGAGTTGCCCGCCGAACTAGCTCCAGAAGCTGAGCCGGCCTTGCCACCTTCTCCTGCACCCGCTCCCGCGCCTGAAGTTACCCCTTCTCCGCCGCCTGTTTCCAGACCGGCCACGCCAGTGGCCCAGCGTCTGGCAGCGGCCCACGGTCTCGATCTGAGCACTATCGTAGGCACAGGGCCTGGCGGGGAGATCACCAAGGCCGATGTGGAGAAGGCCCTGGCGGTTTCTCAGCCTCCTGCCGAGGCGCAGACGGAGAAAGTGCGTGCTACCCCCGCCGCCCGCCGCATAGCCAGGGAGCGGGGAGTGGACCTCTCCACGGTGGCGGGGAGCGGGCCGCGTGGTCGCGTGCAGGCGGCCGACGTGCTGGTCGCCGCTGCCGGGCCATCTCCTGAGGTCGAGAGGACGGAGGTGACGGTGATACCCCTGCAAGGGATGCGCCGCACCATCGCCGAACGCATGACCGCCAGCTACCAGACGGCACCGCACATCACTCTCACCGTGCGCGTGGACATGGGCGCTTTTGAGGAAGCGCGCGCCCAACTTAATGCCCGGGCCGAAGCCACAGGCCAGCCCTCGGTCTCCGTCACGGCTTTGCTGGTCAAGGCCGTGGCCCAGACGCTCCGCCGCCATCCCTGGCTGAACAGCACCTTGCGCGATCAGGAGATTCACCTTTTGCCGGAGATCAACATCAACGTGGCCGTGGCTTTGGACGATGGCCTGATCGTCCCCGTGGTGCATGGGGCGGATAGGAAAAGTGTGACGGAGATCTCCGCCGAGGTGCGCGATTTGGTGGCTCGTGCCCGGGAGGGGCGGCTGACGCCAGCCGACGTCACCGGCGGCACCTTCACCATCTCCAACCTGGGGCCCTTTGGCATTGAACAGTTCACCGCCATTATCAACCCGCCGCAAGCGGCCATCCTGGCGGTCGGCGCCACCAGACCGGAACCGGTTGCCGATGAGGAAGGCCAGGTCATTGTGCGTCCGGTGATGCGCATGACCCTGTCCGCCGATCATCGCATCGTGGATGGGGCCGTAGCTGCCCATTTCTTGACCGACCTGCGAGAGGTCCTGGAGAAACCAACGTTGCTTTTATGGTAGGAGTACACTGATGCCAGAGATCACACTAACCGTGCGTCACGAAGTGGGCTTGCACGCCCGGCCCGCCGCCCTGTTCGTTCAGACTGCCAAACAATTCAACTGCGACATCAAGGTCACCCACGGTGAGCGGCAAGCCAACGCCAAAAGCATCCTGGGCGTGCTGACCCTGGGAGCCAATCAAGGGGCGGTCATCACCATCCGGGCTGAAGGGGAGGACGCCAACCAGGCGCTGGCGGCGCTGGAGGCGTTGGTTGAGGACAACTTTGGAGAGGCTGGATGAAAACACTACGGGGCATCGCTGCCTCACAAGGGATCGCCATCGGGCCGGCCTTTTACTTCCGACGGGCCGACCTTTCTTTTGAGCGCTATACGATAGCAGACCCGGCTGCCGAATGGGCGCGGTTCCAGGCGGCTTTGCAGACGGCCTGTGAGCAACTAGCGAAAGTGTACGCTCGGGCCGAAGCCGAGTCTGGCGCCGAACAGGCTGCCATCTTCCAGGCTCACGCGCTGATTCTGGAGGACCCCGAATTACTGGAGGCCATACAGACAGCCATTAAACAGGGCTTCAATGCTGAGGCCGCGCTGAGCGATGCCGTCGAGATGTATGTGCAGATGCTGGAGGCCATGGACGATGAATACTTCAGGGCCCGCGCTGCTGACGTGCGCGACGTGGCGGCTCGTCTCCTGCACATCCTTCTTGGCGTAGCCGAGTCCCCCACGGAAGGGCTGGCCGTCCCCTCCATCATCCTGGCCCGCGACCTGACCCCTTCCGACACGGTGTTGCTGGACAAGTCGCTGGTGCTGGGCTTCTGCACTGCCAAAGGAGGAGCCACCTCTCACACGGCGATTCTGGCCCGGGGATTGGGGTTGCCGGCCGTGGTGGGAGTCGGCGCGGAGGTGCTGGAGATACCCGCTGGTGCGCTGCTGGTGCTGGATGGTGACGAGGGGACATTGCTGGTCGAACCGGATGAAGAAACAATCACGGCATATCGGACACGGCGAGAGAAGGCTTCTGCGGTGTTGGCGCGGGCCCGGCGGCACGCCGGTGAACCGGCTACCACCCGTGACGGCCATCGTGTCGAGGTCGTGGCCAACATCGGTAGCGTGGCCGAAGCCCAGGTGGCCCTGGAGTCCGGCGCGGAGGGGGTGGGCTTGTTGCGTACCGAATTTCTCTACATGGAGCGCTCATCCCTGCCCGATGAGGAAGAACAGTACCGCGCCTACCGTGCTATTGTTGATCAGTTTGGTGATCGGCCGGTCATCCTGCGCACCCTGGACATCGGCGGCGATAAGGAGTTGGCCTGTCTGGACTTGCCCCGGGAGATGAACCCCTTCCTGGGACTGCGGGCCATTCGCCTGTGCCTGGCGCGTCCTGAATTATTCAAACCGCAATTGCGCGCGGCTTTGCGGGCTGGAGCCGGGCGCAATCTCAAGATAATGTTTCCCATGGTGTCCACGGTGGCCGAAGTACGCGCGGCCCGGGCTATGCTCGAAGAATGCCGCGCCGAATTGCTGGCTGAGGGACAACCGGTGGCAGAGAAGATGGAAATCGGCATCATGGTAGAAGTCCCCGCTGCCGCCCTTTTGGCCGATCGGCTGGCCAGCGAAGTGGATTTCTTCTCCATTGGCACCAATGACCTGAGCCAATATACCCTGGCCGCCGACCGCACCAACGCCCTGGTCGCCCCGCTGGCCGACGCTTTCCACCCGGCCGTGCTGCGTCTGGTGCGCGACATCATCGCCGCCGCTCATGCTCAAGGCAAATGGGTGGGATTGTGCGGCGAGCTGGCCGGTGAACCACTGGCTATCCCCATCTTACTGGGTCTGGGTCTCGACGAATTCAGCATGAATGCCCCCGCCATCCCGCTGGCCAAACAGACCATCCGCACGCTTACTTTGGACCAGGCACGGGAGGTGGCCGCCACAGCCTTGGAACTGGATAGCCCCGAGGCTGTGCGGGCCATGGTGACCCATCGGACAAGCTGAAAGCTTGTCCTATGCGATGGGCTTCAGATCGCACACGCCGCACTCAGCACAGAAATCCTTTTCCTCGCCTGGATGGGTCAGTCCCATCTGCCGCCGTAACTCGATCAGCTTGCGCACTTCTTCAGGGGAAATGGGGTTACTGCGACCCAGTTGGCGCACGATCAGGGTGACCTCCGCCGAGTGTTCCACAGTCTCCAGTTTGAAGTAGGCATCTAATGGACTGCGGCCCACGGTCACCGTACCATGCCGACGCAGGACCAGAGCATCGTGGTTGGCGATGAGTTCGCGCACCGCCGCGGCCCCTTCCGGCGTGGAGGGGGTAGCATAGCGGGTGATGGGAATCGTCCCCAGGGTGATAACCACCTCGGGCAGGAGACAGCGGGCCAGGGGAACATCGGCGATGCTCAGGGCGATGCTGATGGGGGGATGGGCGTGGACCACGGCCTGCACATCTGCCCGCTGACGATACACTTCCAGATGCATGGGCATCTCCGAGGTAGGGCGCAGGTCGCGGCTGGCGGCGTCATAGCTGGGGATTTTCTTACCCTCCATGTCCACGATGATGAGCTGTTCCGGCTGTAGGAGTCCTTTGCTGAAGCCGCTGGGAGTGGTCAGGATACGGTTTTCGCCCAGTCGGGCCGACACATTGCCGGCGGTGGCGGTCACCCAACCGCGCTCCCAGATCAGACGGCAGACGTGGATAATTTCCTCGCGCAGTTGCTGCTCGGTTCGTCGTTGGTCGTAGGTGGTCATACCGTCAGCTCCACCTCGTCCACGACGCCGATAACCACCGCCCGAATGGCCCCGTCCGGTTCCCGCTCTACCACCTGCCGGGCCGAATTGCCCTCGTCCAGGACCAAGACAGTATCACCTATCCCGGCCTGTACCAGGTCCACGGCGATCCAGTATTTCTTCTGCACGGCACCGTCCAGTCCCAGGCGGTCTACGATGAGCAGTTTGTGGCCTTCATAAAGAGAGTTCTTGATGGTCGCTACCACTGTACCACTGACTTTGCCGATGTACATGCTGACTCCTATCCGGTTCTGGGACTATGGGCGAAGCCGCCGCTCACATTTTTGACATCCACCTCGTCCACGATGCCGACGATGGCGTGGTCTACCGGCACGAACTTTTCGGGCAAGGCCAGGGCCGCTTCCCGGCTGGCGATGATAAACACCAGCTCGCCGGGGCCGGCCTGAGCAGTACCATCCGCGGCAACGACGGGTTCACCGTCGGGTTGCCGGTTCCTGTCCAGCGGCTGGACGATAAGAAATTTGATTCCCTCCAGACCTTGGTATTTGCGCGTGGCTACCAGGGTGCCTATGACGCGAGCTAATTGCATAAATAACTCCTGCAGGACAGGCTGAAGCCTGTCCTACAATCTAAATGATTTTGTTTTTCATCTCCTCGTGCAACTGGGAGATGATAACCTGTCGCACCAGCAGCCCCTCTTTCTTGGGGAATTGCACCCCGGCCTCAACGGCGGCTTCTACCTCAGCCACCGGTCCCTCGATGAGGACAAAGGACTTGCCGCCCAATCCGTTGGCCAGACGTAGTTCCAGCAGGGAGACGTCGGCGGCTTTGGCGGCAGCATCGGCGGCGACGATGCAGGTAGCCACGGTGATAGTCTCGATAATGCCCAGGGCCTCTCCTTTGCCCGGCGGCGTGGCGGTCATCAGGGCTGGGAAGATGCTGAGATGTACCTGGGGCAGGAACAGGGTGTCTACTACGGCATCTGCTCCTGCTGCAATGCCAGCCTGGAGAGCCTCGTACACCGGGTCGGTCATCCCACCGACGAGGACGATGTATTTGCCTGGACAGACCGGACGGGCTTCCAGGAGGTTGACCGGCGCTTTTTTGAGCATAGCATCACCGACGGCAATGCCCGCCGCGACGCTGTTGGTTTCCACAAGGGCAATAGCTGGTTCCATGACAAATACCCGCTGATTTTGATGCAAATTACTCCAAGCCCCCTGCACAGCAGAGGGAATATGAGGGTTTACACACACCGTAGCTCAAAGCCGCTCTGTCTCCTCCGATGGAACGATCTTTTCCAGCGCCGCAATTAACTGCGGCAAATCTCGAGTGACGACTTCCCAAACCACATCCTCGTCTACACTCATGTAATCGTGAACGTTTTAGAACGCATACCGGTGATTTCGAACCACGGGATTTCAGGATGCGCGGCGCGGCCCTCCGCAGAAACTCGTCGTGCAGCTTCCCCAATGACTTGCACCAAATGAGCCAGGGCGAGGCGAAGGTTCTCATCACTATCATAGACATCCCGGCTAATTCCCTGCGTTTTGCCCAGCGCCTTTCGGGCCATCTCCAGCATATGCGCGAGATACAGGCTGTCACTCTGCAACATACTGTACCTCCATCTCGGACAAAACCCGATCACGAATCCGATGGTTGAGGAATTTCGGTGTGACAAGATCTATCTCACGACCCAACAACGTCGAAAGTTCAGCCTGCATCCGAATCAACGCGAGCCCCGGTACGTGCCCTGGTTCAAACTCCACCAGCACGTCCACGTCACTATCGGGACGGAAATCATCCCGCAAGACAGAACCGAAGAAGGCTAGCCTGCGGATATGGTTCCGGCGGCAGAAATCCGCGATCTTGTCTGGGGGTACTTGAATACGATTTTGTTTCATCGTGCAGCACCCTCATTATTCACCGTCGTGGTGCAAACTGGCATCTCTTCCAATACCCAATCTGTCCGCTAACCGTTTCGGGTAGATTTAGCCCAATTACCTGAACGGTCTTTTCACCTCTGTTGATTATATCCCCTCCCCTATCAAAAATCAAGCAGAATTGGCAAGAAAACTTGACAGAGCGGATGGTATCCTCATCATTAACTCCACCCCCCTGCCCAGCAGGGGGGCTATGACAGCTTACCCACATCATAGCTCAAAGCCGGTCTGTGACCGGCGTGCGGCGGGGCACAGGCCCACCGGGAGCAAGGCGGCCTAAAGGCCACCTTACGACTCGAAATGCCTGTCAATCTGGTAGGCCAGCCTGGCGATAGCGATGGCCATAGGCGAGCGCGGCTTATCCAGGATCAAAGGCACGCCTCGCTGGATAGCCTGGGGCAGGGCCGGCTCATAGGGAATCTGGGCGCGCACCGGCCGTTGCAGCGCTTTGCTCACCATCTGTTCTGGCAGAGATGGTTGTGGGGTGTTTTGGTTCAGCACAAGCCACAGATCCTCGTCCGCGTGCCCCAAGGTTTTCAATACCGGCAGGCTGGCTATGGCGGTATGCAGGGCCTGTACCTCGGCAGCGACAACGACTATCAGCACATCGCAGGCGGTAAGTGCGGCCCTGGTCACCGCGTCTAGTGATGGAGCGGTGTCGGTCACGATGTATGGGAAATTCCCTTTTAACAGGGGAACGATGTGTTCCACTCCGCGTGCGCTATCTGGCGCTGGCATCATCGGCTGGGGCGGGGCGGCCAGGACGCGCACGCCGGAGGAGTGTCGCACCAGGCAGCGGTCCAGGGCTTGCTCGTCAGCTTTGCCCCCTGGCTCCAACAAGTTTGCCAGGGTGAGGTGAGCCTTCAGGTTGAGCATCAAGGCCACATGCCCGGACAGAAAGTTCAAATCCAGGAGGGCCACTTCTTTTTTACGGAGGTGAGCAAAAGCCACCGCCAGGTTCACCGCCAGGGAGGTGACACCTATCCCGCCGCGCAGGCTGAATACAGTGACGAATCGCCCCTGGGGATGTTCCACCACCGGACCGGCAGCCCGCGGGCGGGCCAGTACCTCTTGGGCCATACGGATAAGGTCCTCGGGCATAACAGGTTTGACCAGGTAATCGTCGGCCCCGGCTTTCAGGGCCGTCTCCCGGTCAACGGCCTGAGCACGGGCGGTAAGAACGATGATAGCTATGTTCGCCGTGCGGGGGTCGGCGCGCAGACGGCGACATACCTCGTAACCGTCCAGGTCGGGCATCATCACATCCACAATGGCCAGGTCAGGAGGGCTGGCCTGAGCTTTTTCCAGACCGGACATCCCATCACCAGCCAAAACAACCTGAAACCCGGCATTGCTCATGGCAAAGTCCAGAAGTTTCAGTACACTGTGATCGTCGTCAATGATCAGCACAGTGGGCATGGTTCCCTCCCCCTCATGGGCATGGCTCCCGCCATGGATGACAGGGAGCCAGCACTCACTCGGCCAGCTCGGGCTGCTCGTTGGCACAAAACATGGAGATCAGCAAGCGGTTCACCAGAAAAGATTCACCGCTGAAGGTGTTATCAGGGAAATTGGCCACCCGCGCCAGGGGCTCGGTAAGGATAACAAAATCGTCCACGTTAGTCACCAGGAAAGCATACAGGTCCAGTTTGCCGGTGGTGCGCACTTTGCCCTGTACTTCGAAGGCAGGCAAGGTACAGAATACCTGGTATAGCCACTTGCCGCCATAGCGGTAGGCTCGCTGGCCAGATGGTCGGCTCTCCTCCATCGGCACGACAGCAAAGGAGATGGAATCTTTGCGCAACAGGGCCACGTGGTGACTGCCCACGATGTAGCCGGGTTGGCTGATACGCGAGATGTAGGCATCAAACACCTCGATGTAGGAGACCCGTTTGTCGTTCAGGATGTCGTTCACCGTGCGGTTGCGCACACTTATCTGCGCCGAGATGCGGTAATCACCGGTGAAAAAGTCCACGGTGACATAGCCACTTGGCCCGGCCCCGACGATTGCTTGTTTCATCGCTATCTCCTTGCATCCGCTTATACTGCATCTCCGTTCAAGAAACGATAACCACTTCCTCGGCCGTCGCCTCTACTACCTTTCCGTTGATAGAGGCGTGTACCCGCGCTCCCAGCTTTCCCTCTGGAATCTCGCCTATCAAGTCGCCCACGGCTACGACATCACCAGCGCGTACCACCGGTCGGGCCGCCATCCCAATGTGTTGTCGCAAGGGAATGGTCACGCGCTCGGGCCGGTAATCGCCGGGGTCCAATGGGCATTCCAACTGGGCATATGCCGTCAACCCCAACCGCCCAATCAGCCGTTCAGTGGGCACGCGACGGAATTCGCGGAAGGGATGGGGAGCTAGGTCAGTGCGCTTGTGCACGTCATTGCGCCAGCCCTGGGCGGCAAGCTGGCGTTTGATCTCTTTGTAGTAGGCGCAGGGCGAGAGCTCCAATGGGCAGGCATAGGCCTCGCACAGCCGACACTCACAGCACAACACGGCGGCGGTCACGTTAAACGGCAAGGTGGTGATCCCGTAGTTTATCGTACGCATAATCTTGTGCGGTTCCAGGTCGTGGCCCAGCAGGTGACGGGGACAGAGGTCAGTGCAGTCACGACACTGGTCGCATGTTGACCGCCCCCGCTTGATCCACGAACCCAACGGGCGGCGCAGGTAACGCACGGTGGCATTGTCAGCGGGCAAAACGATGATTCCGCTGGTGGTTTTGGTCACCGGTTCGTCCAGGGAAGTCGCCAGGCGGCCCATCATCGGCCCACCGAGGATAATGGATAGCGAGGCACTGTCGGATTTAACCCCGCCAGCCCAGCGGATAACTTCGCCAATAGAGGTGCCAATGGGCACGCGCAGAGTCTTCGGTGCGCGGACCTCGCCGGTCACGGTGAGCAGGCGGTGCGTAACAGGCTCACCACGTTGCGCCCGGGCGATGTTGGCCAGCGTGCCCACGTTCTGCACGATACAACCCACGTGCAGAGGTAACCCCGTTTCCGGCACCAGCCTTCCGGTCACGTCGTAGACCAGCAGGAATTCGTCACCGGCAGGGTAATAGCTCTCCAGCAGGTGGAGACGGACATTCATTTTCGGTCGTTGGTCCAGAGCGGCTCGCAGGGCGACGATGGCCGCTTGATATTTCTGCTTGAGGGCGATAACCCCGTGCTTCGCCCCACTGGCCTGCATTACCAGGCGCAGGCCCTCGACGACCTCGTCGGCCTGGGTGGTCATCAGGTACTGGTCGCAGTGCAAAAGCGGTTCGCATTCCGCACCGTTGGCGATCACCGTGTCCACGCGGGCGGCGATTTTGACGTGGGTGGGGAATCCGGCCCCGCCCGCGCCGACCACACCGGCTGCTCTCACACTCTCCACAATTTGATCAGACATTCAACTTGATCTTCACGTTGTGCTCCCCCCGGCTGTATGGTGCGATCACGTGCGACGCACTTCCAAAGTGCGTCGCACCTTCCTTACTCCCCCCAATCCAAATCGCTGGCCTCCTCGAAATGTGAGACCGCGCTGGGGTTTTGTGCCAGGTTGAGCGCTTCCAGGTAAGTCTCGTCAGAGTAGTAGGAAAGGGCGCCCAGGGCATCGGAGAACTCGTTGTAGTCCAGTTTCTCGCGGGGCAGCTCCACGGCCAACACAATGTCACCGTCTTTATCCACGCCGAATTTGGCCATGTTGATCTCGTGGTTCAGGCGCAGCAGATGCTTGTACAATTTGTGTGTACATTCCGGGTCCTTGGGAGCGACGACGAAGGGTACAATGGTGAAATAGACCCAATTATCGGTCAGGCGGATGTAGATGATAAAGCTTGACACATCGCCTCGGAAGCCGGTGCGAAATGTGTTTTCATCCAGGCGCTGATAGGACCACCCATATTGGCTAAAGTACTGTTCGATGGTTTCTGGAGTAACTGGCATTTCAGGCCTCCCTGTGAAAGTGAATCTGTCCGTCCTGGACAGTAACCTGTACCTGGGACACCCCTGCCCATTCTGGTTTGTACGTTTCTGCGGCCAGGGGTTCCAGAACCTCTTTTTGGATAGTGCGTTCCAGGTGCCGACCACCCAGCCGGGCATCGAAGCCGTGCTGTACCACAAAATCAATGATGTCATCGGTAAAGGTCACCTCAATGCCCTGTTGCTGGAAGCGGGCGCGGATAATAAGGTCCAATTTCTGGCGGACGATCTTCCGCACGTCCGTATCGCTGAGCGGGTGGAAGACCACGATTTCATCAATACGGGCCAGGAACTCGGACGGCAGGCGTTTATGCAGCTCGGCCAGCACCGCCTCTTCCACCTCTTCGACCGGTGTTTCCTCGTGTCCAAAGCCCAGCCGCCGCTTGAACCACAGTTCGTTGCCCAGGTTGCTGGTCATGATCACCGTGGCATCGCTGAAGTACACGGTGCGGCCCTGCGCGTCGGTCAATCGCCCGTCGTCGAACACCTGGAGAAAGAGATTGAGCACGGCCGGGTGCGCTTTTTCTATCTCGTCCAGCAGGAGCACGCAAAAAGGTTGGCTGTAGACCTGTTCGGTGAGCTGACCGCCCTCGGTGTAGCCCACGTAACCCGGCGGCGAACCGATCAGCCGTGAAACGGTGAAGTCGGCGGAGTATTCGGACATGTCCAGGCGGATCAATCGCTCCTCATCGCCAAAGAGGAACTCGGTTACCGCCTTGGCCAGTTCCATCTTGCCCACCCCGGTCGGCCCAATGAAAAGGAATACGCCATCGGGGCGAGTGGGGTCAATGTCCAGGCGGCGCTTGGTCAGGCGCAACAGGCTGGCGACGGTGTTCACAGCCTCGTCCTGCCCGATCACCCGTTGTTTAAGGATCTCCTCCATCCGCAGGTAGCGGTCCATCTCGGTCTCGTCCAGTTGTTCCAAAGGGATGCCGGTGATATCCGACAACACGGATAGCAGCGTGGCTTCATCCAGCACCGGATTTTCGCCGCCGGCCAGCATTTCCCGGGCAGCAGCTCGCTCCAGCAGATCAATCCCTTTATCCGGGAAGTAGCGGTTTTTCAGGAATTGTTTAGCCAGTTCGTAGACCTTTGTCAGGAGACCGGACGGGATGGTCACTCCGAAGTGGGCTTCAAAGCGAGGGCGCAGGCTTTCCAAAATGTCCAGGGTGACTTCTCGGGGAGGCTCGTCCACGCGCACCGGCTGGAAGCGGCGGGCCAGCGCGCCGTCTTTCTCCACATACTTGCGATAGTCGTGGGTAGTGGTGGCTCCGATGCAGATAAGTTCTCCGCGGGCCAGGGCCGGTTTCAGAATGGTGGCCGCGTCCTGGAGACCGGGCGTTCCACCCGCGCCGACCAGGGCGTGTACTTCGTCAATGAATACGATCACGTTGCCGGCCTGTTGCACTTCCCGCACGATGGCCTGCAATCGTTTCTCAAACTCGCCGACCATGCTTGCTCCAGCGGTGAGCGAGGAGATACTCAGTTCAGCAATACGTTTGTCCCGGAACAGGGGCGGGACCTGGCCGGATACTATCTTCTGGGCCAGACCCTCGGCCAGGGCAGTTTTGCCCGTCCCCGGTTCACCGACCAGGATGGGGTTGCGTTTCTTTTGACGGCAGAGGATTTCTATCATGTCGGCCAGCTCCCGGTCGCGGCCCAACACGGGATATAGTTTTCCTTCGCGGGCCAGGGCGGTCAGGTCGCGGGCGTATGTATCGAGGACCGGTGTCGGGCAGCCAGGGGCAGGCCCTTCGGCTGTACTCGGGGCAGGCCCGGTCGGGATGGGAGACGGTTCGGCGGTTTTAGCAGGCGCTGATCTGAGGGCAGCCAGCAGCTCATCGGTGCGCACACCCAGTCCGTTCAGCAGGCCCACCACGTCCTCGTCCACTTCCAGGAGAGCGATAAACAAATGCTCCGGATTGACTGTTCCGCCTTTGGCCAGGGCATTGCTGTGCTGCAAAGCCGCCTTCAGCCGGTCGGTGACTTTTAGACGGGGCGGGCTGGGTGTCTCGCCTCGACCCAGCGCTGCTTCCAGGGCAGCGATCACCTGCGCCGTTTCGACGTTGAATGGGCGGAACACCTGTTCAACAAAATCTGGCTGGGCGCGAAGAAGGCCCAGAAACAGATGGCCGGTATCGAGGCGGCTGTTCTGCAACCGGCGCGCCTCCTGCTTAGCGGTGTCGAAACATCTTTGGGATTTGGGGGAGAATTTTTCTAACATGGCCTCTCACACGATCTGGAACGCATCCACCAGCACGCAGCTCCGCACCCGACTGAAGTCCTTGGCGCTGGTCAGGCCCTCGCCGGTGGGACTGTGTCCTTATAGTAGCTCTTCCCTTTCGACGAGTTCCTGCACCTTTTCAAGAAACTCCTCGATGTCCATTGGCTGGCCGCCAGTTGGGCCAATATCGTGTTCGTCCGGCTGGTCGAAAGGATGACGGTGCCAGTTGCGGCAAAATTGGCAATCCCGTGCGTAGCGCCATTGGCCGCTTACGATCAGGGCCATATTCCTCGTGTCCGTCGCTACGTTCACGTATATCTGCACGAACACTTCGGGACTCAACGTTACGCGCACTTTGATTGCAGACGGATGGCTGTCTACTCTCACGATTTCCCTGACGCCGGGGAATCTCAGTGCCGCGAGCGTGATCTCGTCTTCCCATTCTTCAACACTCTTCACCGTTGTCCTTCTCCAGCTCACTCAAACTGGACATTAGACTCTCAATGCCTGTGACAGCCATTTCCCAATCGCAGAAGTCCGACTCTACTTCCCAGGAATAGCCTTTCTCTTTGACTACATCGTGCTCGCAGAACTCCTGGAACGTCATCCCATATTTCCGGCGAAATTGGCGGTCTATCAGGTCGTAGCGGTTCAGGCGGCGACGAATTTCGTTGATGAGAATCTGCCGCACACTGGCATCGGCGGTTTTTGCCGGGGCCAGCTTTCTGGCAATTTCTACAGTCTTTTCAGCAATCATTTCCATCTCGCAATACCCCCTCATACGATCCGAAACGCATCCACCAGCACGCAGCGCCGCACCCGACTGAAGTCCTTGGCGCTGGTCAGGCCCTCGCCAGTGGGACTGGCGATAGAGAACGAGGTGTAACCCTCACCGCCGAAACCCAATCCGGCCAGGCTGGGACCGTTCTTGATAAAGATACTGGTGTTGATTTCGCGGGCCATGCGGCTCAGGTGGTCCAGGTGCTTGGAGTGCATGGTTGCTGTGTGGCCCATGCCTTGTTCAACGGCTTTTGCCAGATCGATAGCCTCGTCGGCGCTGCTCACCCGCACCAGCGGGATAATAGGCATTAGTTGCTCCGTCCACACCAGTTGGTGATCGCGGGGTACTTCGACGATGACCAGACGCACATCGTCACCAACGGTCATCCCAATCTCCCGGAGGATCACGCTGGGATTCTGCCCGACGAATTTCTTGTTGATCACCCCGTGTTTGCCAGGGCCGTGATCCTCCGCCATAATAACTTTGAGCAAACGGTCCATCTGGTATCGGGTGAGCTCCACCACACCGCGTTGCCGCATCGCGGCCTTAAGCTGGTCGGCGATGGCGTCCACAGCGATGATTTCTTTTTCCAGGACGCACACCAGGTTATTGTCAAAGGAGGCGCCCTTGATGATGTCCGCCGCCGCCTGTTCGATGTCCGCTGTCTCATCCACTACGGCCGGCGGATTGCCCGGTCCGGCGCAGATGGCTTTTTTACCGCTATTCATGGCCACTTTTACCACTGCTGGCCCGCCGGTAACTACCAGCAAGCGAATGTCCGGGTGCTTCATCATCTGCTGGGCACTTTCGATGGTCGGTTCCAGGACGGTAGTGATTAAGTTGGGCGGGCCACCGGCGCGGACAATGGCCTGGTTCAGGATCTGCACAGTGTGCACCGAGACAGCCTTCGCTGCTGGATGACAGTTAAAGACCACAGCATTGCCTGCGGCCACCATCCCGATGCTATTGCAGATGATGGTTGAGGTAGGATTGGTACTGGGGGTAATAGCTCCGATCACGCCATAAGGGGCACGTTCCACCAAAGTCAACCCGCGATCTCCGGTGTAAGCGATAGGTCGCAGGTCCTCTGTCCCGGGAGTTTTATCGGCCACCAGCAAGTTCTTCTCAATCTTGTCCTCATAGCGACCCATGCCCGTTTCTTGCCAGGCCTCGTAGGCCAGCACCTGAGCGTGTTCGCGGGCTGCCTGGCGCATGTGAGCGATGATAACGTCACGGCGGGCCAGGGGCAAAGCATTAAGCTGAGCAAAGGCTGTCCGGGCAGCGGCAATAGCTGCTTCCAGGTCGGGGAAGATGCCGTCAGTACCGGCCTGGCTGACCGTGGACGCAGGCGGGCGTGGGGTGACGACGGTCGGCTGTTCGGCGGATTCACCACGCTGTTGTCTCAGTTCAGCCATCACCTGTTGGATGATGGCCTGGATCCGTTGTTCGTCAAGTTGGGTCACCGAGTCATCTCCTGCCGACACCTCTCATTTCAGCCCCAACACCTCGTAAACCGCCACGGGCTCCTCACGGCCTTTCACCGTCAGCGGAGGCAAGGGGCGCACTTCCACCTGGTTTTTGATGTGCTGGTAGCTGCTTTCGCCGATAAGCACCTGCCCGCCCTTAGCCGATTCCTCGAGGTGTTTGGCCAGATTGACCACATCACCCACGGCAGTGTAATTCATGATCTGGGAAGTCCCCACGTTGCCAACCACTGCCTGCCCCGTGCCAATCCCTACTCCACAGTTTAGCCGCAGCTCTGGCTTCAAAGTAGTGTTATAGGCTTGCAGCCGCTGATGAATGGTCAGACCGGCTTTCACGGCGCGTAACACATGGTCGTCCTGGCGCAACGGAGCATTGAAAATGGCCATGATTTCGTCACCGGCGTACTGGTTGATCGTGCCCTCGTACTCCAGGATAGGTTGTGCTCCGGCAGTGAGATAGCCGTTCAGGATTTCGATTAACTGTTCCGGGGGCAGGTGCTCTGCCAGGGCAGTGAAACCACGCAGGTCCGCGAAGAGGACTGTGACCTCCTGTTTCACCCCACCCAGCTCCACGCGTTCCGGGTTTCGGAGCAGCCTTTCCACCACGCTGGTGGATACGTACCGTTGAAAGGTGTTCCGTACCAGCCTTTCAGTGTCGAGCAGCCTGTCCTCGCGGTGCTTAGCCCGCAACCGGGCCTGGACGCGGGCTACCAGTTCCTGGATATTGAAGGGTTTGGTGAAATAATCCTCCGCGCCCAGGTCCAGTCCCTTCACCCGGTCCGGAATGTCGCCGCGGGCAGTCAGGATCAGGATCGGGATTCGCGCCGTGTTCGGGTCAGCTTTAAGAATACGGCAGACCTCGTAGCCGTCCATTTTGGGCATCATGATATCCAGTAGCAAAAGGTCCGGCCTTTCCTCTTGGGCTTTAGCCAGCGCCTCTTCCCCGTCAAAGGCGATGATCACTTCGTAGCCTTTATCGGTAAGCACCTCCTTCAGCAGTTCTACGCTCTCGAAGTTATCATCTGCGACCAGAATCTTAGCCTTTTGCACTTACCACCTCTCCACACCCACATCCACCGAATGGGCTTTGATTTGTCTTCGCCTGTGGAAGGGATTCAGCTTTCCGGGGTGAACTTCTGATACTTAACCTGGCCATCTACCTCCCACGTGTCTACCACGGCCATAATTACCCCGTCACATGGTTTACGGTCGGTGAGGACGGTCTGTCTGGCGGAGGAACCAGTAGCATAAAGCACGTAATCCCCGATCCCGGCCTGCACGGTGTCCACGGCCACCACGTAGGCTGGGGTGTCCCGGCCCTCGATGTCCACCTGCCTGACCACCAGGAATTTCATGCCCTCCATTTTTTCGTCCTTACGGGTAGCGACCAGGGTACCCACGACTCTTCCTATGAGCATGTCCCTCAACCTTCCGAATGCTGTTGCGAGGAAAGCTTTTTCGGCCACAGAATCACACAGAACCGCGCAGAAAATTCCGCGAAAATCTGTGTGATTCTGTGGCGAAACTCGTCCGCTAACTCTCGCCCATCTCTGCTCTGGCCTGTTCCTGACGGCCCAGGGGCAACACCAAGTCAATGTTGACGTGTGGCCGCGGGATGACATGGACGGATACCACTTCACCGACTTTCTCCGCCCCGCGAGCGCCAGCTTCAACAGCGGCTTTCACTGCGGCCACGTCCCCGCGCACGATGGCGGTCACGTATCCGCCCCCTGTCTTCTCATAGCTGACCAGTTCGACTTTAGCTGCTTTCACCATCGCGTCCGAGGCTTCGACCATTGCCGCAAAGCCACGGCATTCAATCATACCTAATGCTTCTGCCATAGAACATCCTCCTAATGTTTCGTTAAGTTATCAGTCGCTAGTTACTGGTGGTCAAAAACCAGCAGCCAGCTCCCAGTCAGTCTTTTCTCTTGGTTTCCACCTGCCGTCCGGTGATACTCTCAATGGCCGCCACCGCTGCTCCGTAACCGGCCATGATGTCTCGCTCCTCCCCGCCCAGATACACCCGCCCAAAGCTGCCGAAAGGCCGTACTTCCACGATGTTGATTTCGGCGGCTTTTTCGGCCTCGTTGGCCGCCAGCACCGCGTAGGCGGCCGGTTCTACCTCCAGAATGTAGAGGGTCTGACCAGGGATAAGCATCATGCCGTTGCGGTTGCGGTTCACGAGTTGGGCGTGGTGGTCATCCACATGGCGAATGATCTGGCTGGAATAGATGCGCGGTTTCCAGCGGTCTTCTGGAGTGAGATCCAGCGCCTCCAGGATGGCTGCCCCTGCCGCGCGGACATCGGCCTGGGATTCGGAGTGTACTTCCAGCAGGCCGTACAACCGTTCCACCACCTGCACCGCAGGGCGCACTCGCGTCGCTTTAACGGCGATGTCGGTGATGCGGTTGATCTCGATTCCTGGTGAGATTTCCACCCATAGTGAAGCGTCATTCACCAATGGAAGAAAGCCTCTGGCTGTTGAACCGATGAAGGCCGCCAATTGAGGCTGGAGGCTATCAAGAAAGACGTATGCGCGCAAATCTACTTCGGACAAAGGTGCACTCCTTTCGACGTTCAGTATGTCTCAACGACTTGCCAAGCGGACCGGACATCCCTGCCCGATGGTAGCGAGCATGGATGTCTGTCCTACCAATTACGTTTCAGCAAGCAAGCCCGACATGCTCAGCAATCGGTCTTGCCCAGACCCGAGACTCCTGAGCTATACGTATTGCTTGTGGTGTGTCGGGGCTGACTTTGTGCCATTCCTGATGCCAGACGGCCAGCAAGATATACAAATCAACCAGCGCGGCCTGAACATCCAGTGATACATCCGGCATTATCCATTCTATGAAAAATTTGCTCTCCTCCAACAAACTTCCCCCTGTCTGCCAGCCACCTGAATGTCTCGAAAGAGAAGCAATGCGACACAAGTTAGCTGCCAGTCCTCCCAGACGGACCGGTAAGCTATCCTGTAGATAACGCTCATGAATGGCGAATAGCCTTTATTGGTTCACCGAACGTCTCCTAAAAGACCTCGCACAATTGCTTCGACCCGAGCACGAATCGAAGACAACTATTTGAGTGTCGGGAACCCAGTCTGCCCATCAGAAGTCCTCCTGTCGGCTTCCATCCTCCAATAGAGCTGAATATCAACTGCCAGCTTGATGTAAGTCTCGAGTGCCTCGAGCATTTCAGCGATCTGCTGTCCGGTTGCACGGTCACGGGTCAAGTGAATCACGCCACGTGTACCCCCGACATCCCCGAAGGCCCATATGCGCGAACTTAAGCGACTCAAGTCGCACCTGGGGGACTTTCAGCCGTGCGTCCACCTGCATGGACGCACACACCCGTCCGCGTAGGCGGACGGTCAGCCGTAGGCTCTCCAGGCGCGATTTCCAATCGCCAGCCCCTTAAGTTCGCGCATATGCCCCGAAGGCCCCTATTCACTCGATGTCTTTTTTGCCCCGCTCGCCACTCCATCTACATCGGACAGGGTCTCTTGCAGTACCTCACGCAGCTTGCGTTGACCAGGCCGTTTTTTTCCAGAGCTCTTAAGCCTGTCCACCACCCTCTGGGTTATGGCCGCCACGATCTCCCTCATCGCCTCGGCAGTCAGCTTCTCGCCCCGCTCAAACCACAGTACTGCGGCATAACCGATGGCCACCGTAGTAGCCACGGCGATAGCCGTGCCCAGTACCCAACCGGGGCCAGGCACCTTAGTCACCAATTGCTGAAACAGTGTGCGGGCCCCAAAGCCGGCACCAAAGGTGGCGATAAGTTCTTTGGCCCGTTGCACGGTGATCTTGTGACCGTAGATGCGGGCTATGCTGAGCACCAACCCGCTCTGGATCAGCACCAGTGGGCCGAAGGAGGTAAAGGGGATAGGGATGGGTGAGGTGATAAGATTGACACTGCCCGCGGCTACGGCGGCGTTAACAATGCGCTGGTTAGCTATTTTCTCTCGAAAAGCGGGCAAAGCCTGGGCCACCGCTGCGGCAATGCGCGGATCGGCTTTAACTACGGCGACGAGCAACGTGTCCAGGTTAGTTCGCTCTTTGGCCGAGATAGGGATAATTTCCTGCTGGGCGACCCCTAACGTGCGCGCTGCCAGATCTCGCACTGCATTCAGTTCTCGTTTGACCAGATCACTCTTGTTCAGAGCGATAACATAGGGCTTGCCCAGGGCAACCAGGTCCTGGTAAACCTGTAACGCTCCCCGGTTGATACCGATGGAAGCATCGAAAACCATGAGCAGCAAATCGGCGCGTTCGGCAGCCTCCAGAGCGCGATGGCGGCGGACTTCACCGGCCTGTTTGCCCTCATCGCCCACTTCGGCATCATCTGCACCAGGCGTGTCCACCACAGCAAAAAGTCCAACCAGGCCCTCCTGGGCCACCTTGGTTGTCCCGGGGATGGAACTGATTTGGGCAGCCTCGCCAGCAGTGATCAAGGCGTTGTACAGCGATGATTTACCCGTGTTCACCGGCCCCACAATGCAGATACGGGGCGCGTGAGCGAACACCGGACGGTATTGCTCCTGCACCAGAGTTAAAACCCGCTTGAGATCGCGTAAGCCCAGGCTGGGCAGATAACCGAGTAATATCCTGCTCAGGCTTTGCTGTTCATCTGGCGTAAGCTCTCGGTAAAGCTCGTGTAGCACCTCCCGCACCGTGCTGGGGAACTCGTGCAGGAGGTCCAGGTCATCGGCCATCAGCTAGTGCCTCCCCAGGTGATGAACTGACGGTGTTTACCTGTCAGCCCTTCCGTCCCTCCGGTGTCTGACTGGAGCAGGCGTTGCAACCCGTCCACTGTTTCAGTGTCAAACCACCTTTCCCCACAGAAGTCGCACACCAGGGCGAACACTCCCTGAACTACGACGAGCTGACCTTCGTACACCTGGGTGTACGTCACCCGCCGCTCCTGCATTGATCCAATATGACAGACCGGACACGTTTCCATTTTCGTCATCTACCTCGGTATTCTCTATGCTGCCATTTGGGCTTCGCGCACGATTTTGACCCCGGCGCTGGCTCCGATGCGCGTGGCTCCTGCCTCTATCATTTGCCTGGCAGTTTCGAAAGAGCGAATGCCTCCCGCCGCTTTGACCCCCATTTCCGGCCCCACCACCCGGCGCATGAGAGCCACATCTGCCGCCGTAGCCCCGCCCGGACCGAAACCGGTGCTGGTTTTGACGTAATCCGCGCCGGCAGCTTTAGCCAGAGCGCAGGCTTTGATTTTCTCCTCATCGGTGAGCAGAGCCGCTTCGATGATTACCTTCAGGATGGCTCCGCTATTATGACAGGTGCGGGCGACAGTGGCGATGTCTCTTTCCACCAGAGCGTAATCCCGGGATTTGAGGGCCCCGATGTTGATCACCATATCCACCTCGCTAGCTCCATCGTTGATGGCCTGCTGGGCCTCGTAAGCTTTCACCTCTGGTGGGGTAGCTCCCAGCGGGAAGCCCACCACAGCGCACACCTTCACCGGTGAGCCTTTGAGAAGTTCGGCGCACAACTTGACGTTGGCAGGATTGACGCACACGGTGGCAAAGTCGTACTTTTTGGCCTCGTAGCAGAGTTGGGCGATTTCCGCCTGGGTAGCATCGGGTTTGAGCAGGGTGTGATCAATCATTCGCGCCAGATCCTGGGCGATGTTCACACTGCCCAGGGCATTGCCCAGCCGGGAGGCTCCCGCTTCTATGATAGCCCGAGCTTTGGCTGGCTCCTGCTCGGCACAGCGCCCGCAGGCGATGCAGGGATCGGTGATCCCTGTCCGGGCCCGTACTTCCTCGTCATGCAGGCGGATGAGCACCTCTTTGGTAATCTGTTCGATCAGCCGTTCAATGGTGTCTTGGTCGAATTGCATAGTCCCCTTAAGTTCCCCCAAGTTCCCCTGTTTCCTTACTTCCTCAGGAACCTTTTCTCGATTTCCATGATTTTATCCACCCGCCGCTGATGTCGTCCGCCACCGAAAGGGGTTTCCAGCCAGGTCTTGACGATAGCCTGTGCCAGGCTGTCACCGATCAGCCGCCCACCCAGGGTGAGCACGTTGGCGTCGTTGTGCTCGCGGGAATTGATCGCCGTGGACAGGTCGTAGCACATTGCCGCCCGCACTCCGGGCACCTTGTTCGCCGCCATGCACGAGCCGATACCTGCTCCGTCCAAGATGATACCGCGCCAGGCTCTTTGTTCGGAGACCAGCCGCGCCACAGCATAGGCAAAATCCGGATAATCCACCGCCTCGGTGCTGGAAGTACCGCAATCAATCACTGCGTACCCCAATTGCTGGAGGTATTCCTTGAGCATTTCTTTCATGGCGAACCCGCCGTGGTCTGCCCCCAGGGCTACTATCTTCTGTCCCACGTCGCTGGCGCTGGACCTGGATGTGAGGCCGGTCACCACCGGGACGGGTTCTGAGGTAAGAGTCACCCGGCGGCGCAAGGCCACCTCCCTGGCCAATGGGGTAATCAGCGCTCCGGCGGGGTACTTTAACTCACCGCCCTCTGGTGTGGCTTCCACATCGCGTTCGGTGATCAGCGGACGTCTTTCAGAAGAGAGCCCGACAGAACCTGCCGTTGTCTGACCGTCCAAGCCCAGGGTGCGCAGTACTACGCGTTGTACCATGTCCCGGATTTTCCGCTCGTCAAAAGACACTCGTTATTCTCCGCTTCCATACGGTAAGGATGAAAACCTCCGGCCAGCATTCCGTGATCGTCACTTATTATAGTACAGGTCACATCGTATGGCAAGCGGTGCTTGCCAAAACCGCCGTTCAGACATAAAATGAGGATAGCGATTGTACCGAGCATACTCTGAGGCACAGATGAACAAGCGCGCAAACGATTGGCAGGTCACGATAGAAAAATTGCGGCGAGCTCTGGCTGGCCCCAAGCCTGGCTGGGCAGTCCAGAAGCTTATGGCTCCCCACCCGCGTCCCACTCTTGCCGACTTCGGCCCGGGCCACCGACCTCGTCAGGGCAGCGTATTGATCCTGCTCTGTCCTTCATCCGGTGACTTGGTGTTGCCCTTAACCCGGCGCACGGAGACGGTGGAGTACCACAAAGGGCAAATATCCCTCCCTGGCGGAGCACGGGAGAATGACGAACCCTTGCAATGGACTGCGCTACGCGAAACTCAGGAAGAATTGGGCATAGACCCCTACACAGTGGAGGTACTTGGCGACCTCACTCCATTATACATTCCGACCAGTGACTATTGCGTTTATCCTTTCGTGGCCTTCTGTCCCGTGCACCCGACCTGGCATCCCGATCCTGTGGAAGTAGCCGAGGTGCTGGAGATGCCGTTGTCCCTGCTACGCGACCCAGCCACTGTACACCACGAGGTGTGGGAGACCAGTGGTTTGATGGTAAACGTGCCATTCTATCTGGCGGGCAGGCACAAGGTGTGGGGAGCAACAGCAATGATTCTCAATGAGCTTGTCTTCATCATGGATAACCTGGATTGAAATCCCGTTTAACCGGGAACTTTGAGCTGAAGCTAAGAGAAAAGAGCCCTCTTTCCGCCAGCGAAGGCGAGAAGAGGGCTCCCCGCTAGTTGATAGGAGAAGGACCTCAGAGGGTAGTTAGTTAATCTTCTTCCTCCTCCTCGTCCCAGTCTTCGTCCTCGTCCCAATCTTCGTCCCAATCTTCGTCCAGATACTCTTCTTCCTCCTCGGGCTCCAGGTAAGCCCAATCGAGCTCAGGTGGGTCCAAGCTGATCACTTCCAGTTCCGCATTGCAATTGGGGCAGATGACCAACTGCCCCTCTCGGGTCCCAGAACCCAGCTTGACCCGGTGCCCACAATCTGGACAAAACGCGATAGCCATTTTCACTCCTCCTTAGACTTTCTTACCAGTGTTTTTTGAGCTAGCGTTTCTAGCTCATTTGTAGCCCTATTGTAGATTAACCTTGTGCAAAAGGCGTAAAAGAGAAGTGTGAAAAATGTATCAATAGAAGTTTTGCCGTACGATTTTTATCATGTTAGCTGCAGGACAAGCTGACAGCTTATCCTGATTTCCGGTACAAAACGTGGCGGCCGGCCGCTGTTGCGCCCTGAGCGAAATCGAAGGGTGTCGGCCTTATAAGCGGGCAGAGCCTGTTCTGAGCGGAGACGAAGAGCTGCCCGCCGCTACGCGTTTCGCACCGAGTACTATCCTACTCATCCACTTTCTTCGCAGAAGTAATAGCCCACACCCGGATCTGTGAGGATATAGCGGGGGTTTCGCGGATCCTTCTCCACTTTGGCTCGCAGGCGACTGATCAGCCCGCGTACAAGCTGCCGGTCGCCCTGTCCGCTAAATCCCCACACTCGCTCCACGATGGTCTCGACGGGAATGACTTGATCCCGATTGATCATCAAGGTATACAGCAGACGGAACTCCAGGTGGGTCAACCGCCGCGGTGAACGACCAGCTACCTGTACCATACGCGTTGCCGGGTCCAGGCTCAAGCCGGCCAGATTCAGAGTGGGCAAGCTGAAGAGAGGCACACCACTGGCCCGGCGTAGCAATGCCCGTACTTGAGCGATAAGCAGCCGGGCGCTGAAGGGCCGGGGAATGACCAGGTCCGCACCTCCTTCCAGAAGCTCATAATGGGTATCCTCCTCAACCTGACTGACGATCACCGCCAGCGGAGCCTCGGTCTGGGCACGGATGCGGTGAACCTGATCCAGGGGAGCTGCGTTTTCATTGGCCAACAAGATCAAGTCCGCAGGCCGCTCCGACCAGGTCTGCATGGCCCGTTCGAGATCGTTGGCCACATTCACGGCCAAGCCAGCCCTTCTGAGCACGAGAGAAAGCACCGCCGTTTCATCCGGGTCTTGGGCGAGTAACAGAGCATACATGAGTTACAAACTCCTGTCTGGTCTATTGATAATCGCTGGAAATAGTATAGCACAATTCGGATTCAATCGTCAACTTACATCTTGCCCCCAAAGTGAAGCACACCCATTGCCCGGGTGCGTTTCAGTTTCGGGGCAGGTTTGTCCCGTAGCGGCCGACCGCTGCTGC
>JANLFX010000035.1 GCA_024653325.1 Anaerolineae bacterium | reverse complement strand
GACGCTGACCGGCCTGTTCGTTTACTTACCGTTCGCTATAGTGGACATGAGCGTCTGAGAAACGGCCAGTAGCCCCCTGCTACGCAGGGGGCTTCGGCGGGGTCAGGAGACCCGCGCCAAACGAGGTTACGCAAAAAGTGGGGGAGGAGCGACCTCGCTCCTCCCCGTGTTTGGTGCATATGACTCACCTCCCGCCGACACCGCCAGTACAGACCACACGGTTACTCGTTGTTAGGACGGAAGCCTTTGCCCCATCCGCGGCCAAAGCCCCGCCCTCCGGGGAAGAAGCCTTTTTCCAGCCCCTCAAGCATCCAGTTGGCCTGTTCCTGGCTGATCTTCCCATCCTCTACCGCTTGCTGGATGGCCTGCTTCTGGGCCTCAACTCGAACGGACTCCATGGCGTCATATACCTTCTGCACATCAATACCTTTCGCCTCGGCGACCTCCTCCAGGGTCTTTCCGGAATGTAACTCGGTGAAGAGTTCCACCGGGGTCAGCCCCAGAGTCTCAGCCGCCTTGTCGAACATCGTCCAATCGCCGCCGCCAGCCCAGCCGAAACAGCCCCAGCCTGGACCTCTTCCCTTAAAGGGGACGGTGGGCGTTGGGGTGGGTTCCTGGGCGAATACGAACGTCGCCGCGGCCAGACCCGCCAGCACAAGCACGATCAGGGCCGCACCGGATACCAGAAGAAGCTTTTTCTTGCTCACGCGATTCACCTCCTTCCTCAAAACATTGGATTCGGGCTGGTTTTTCTCCAGCCTGTCTTTATTGTATCAGAAGGGTGTGAAGATTTGATGAAGGAGCAGTAAGAGTTGGATGTAGATTGTTTACCGTGGGGTTGGGAGCCTTGCTGAAGGTCGCGCATTCAATCGTCCAGGGATACTAACCCCTGTTTGATGGCAATGATCACCGCGTGGGTACGGTCGTTGGCCTGCAATTTACCAATGATGTTCGAGACGTGGTTTTTCACCGTGCCTTCGCTCAAGGAAAGCCTCTCGGCGATCTCGCGGTTGGATAATCCTCCCGCCAGCAGGTTCAGCACTTCCTCTTCACGGCGGGTCAATTTCTCTAACGGGGGCAACTCGTTGGCAACGGGTGGCTTCTGGGCGCGAGCTATCTCGCCCCGTTCCTGGGCCAGGCGGTGAAAAGCCTGCAGTACTTTGCGGGCTACCCCCGGATCGAGTTGCGACTCGCCGCGCATCACCCCGCGCACTGCTTCGACGATGGTCTCCTCCGGGGCATCCTTGAGCAGGTAACCCTTCGCCCCGGCCTTGATCCCTTCGAACACCAGGTTGTCGGTGTCGTAGGTGGTGAGGATGACCACCTGCGTGTCCGGCAGGGAGTCACTGATCCGTCGCGTGGCCTGCACCCCGCTCAGGCGGGGCATTTTGAGGTCCATGAGCACTACGTCGGGACGCAGGGCCTGAGCTTGCTCTATCGCTTCCTGACCGTCGGCGGCCTGTCCCACCACACGGATACCGGGTTGACTGTTCAGGATGATCTCCAATCCCCGGCGCACAATGTCCTGGTCGTCCACGATGAGCACGCGAATATCGTCCACGGTCACACCTCCTGGCGAGGCAATTTCACCTGCACACGCGTGCCCCGCTCTCCTACCCGTTCCACCTGGCATCGTCCTCCCACCAATTCGGCCCGTTCTTTCATCCCCAACATACCAAGCCCCGTCACCTGCTCGGGGTCGTCCAATCCCACGCCGTCGTCTTCTATCGTCAGTGTCACCGCCCCTGGGGCGAAAGCCAGCCGCACATCCGCTCTCGTCGCAATGGCGTGGCGGGCCACGTTCTCCAGCGCCTCTTCAGCGATGCGATACAGAGCCTGTTCTTCGTCGCGGCGGAGTGCTGCTTCCTGTCCCTCGACGACGAGTGTCGCCGGCACCCCACTGCGCTCCTCGAAGTCATTTACTGCCTGGCGTAATGCTCCACTGAGACCCAGTGTCTCCAGCGGTGCGGCGCGCAGGTCCATGATGGCCCGCCGTGCCTCATCCAGCCCCTGACGAGCCACCTCTTGAGCACGGGCCAGCTCTTCTTCGGCCCGAACAGTATCGCCGGAGCGCAGCAAGGTGCGTATCGCCCCCAGTTGTACCACCAAAGCCGATAGCGAGTGGGCCAGAGTGTCGTGCAACTCGCGGGCCAGGCGGTTACGCTCGCGGCTGGTGGCCAGTTGCTCAATGGCTGCCGCGTGCCGGGCGTGCTGTTCGTTTTGCGCTTCGGCCAGGATGGCTACCAGGTAGGGTACCAGGTAGAGAAAAATGACGCGCGTCAGATTACCGGCCACGACCAACGGTCCGGTGAATTCAGCCGCGATGGTGTGCAGCAAGATGCGAAAGGCCGTGGTCAAGGCGAGGGCCAGGGTGGAACTGAGCAACGCTCCCCGGCGGCCATAGATCGCGGCGGCCAGGATGGTGGGGATCAGCATAAACAGGAACGGCTCCGTCGGCCGCCAATCGGGCCGCACGCTGGAGCTCAGGCTTTGTTCCACGATCACCAGGCCCAGCACAACCGGGATAAAAGCCCGTCCCAGCCAGCGCGCCGGCCAGGGGGTAAAAACCAGCAGGGCCAGCATGGCCCCGCTGACGAGGCTTCCCACCCCAACGATCCACCATTCGGGTTGAATGGCGACAGGCAGCTCAACACCGATGAGCGTGGCTACCAGCAGGCCGATACATTGCAATGCCTTTGGCGCCAGCCAGAGAGCTACCAGTATTTTGAGAAAACGCATCAGGCGTTGCATTGTTCTTCTTCCTGCTGACAGTATATCAACTCTCCTTATGCCTGTCAAACGGGTGGAGCGTGAAACGTGAAAACGTGAAAGTTGCGGTCCTCGCTTTCACGTTTCGCGTTTCACGTTTTACTCGTACCTCAGCGCCTCGATGGGGTGCAGACGCGCCGCCCTCATCGCCGGATAGATGCCGAAAAACAGCCCTACCGCCGCACTGAAGCCCACGGCCATCAGCACAGCCTGCACCGACACCACAGTGGTCATGTCCTCCATCAACTGGGAGATAGCCCGTGATCCCAGGGCTCCCAGCGCGATGCCAATCAGCCCGCCGATTGTGGAAAGCACCATCGCCTCTATCAGGAACTGCACCAGGATGTCCCGTCGTTTAGCCCCCACCGCCTTGCGGATGCCGATCTCGCGCGTGCGCTCGGTGACGGAGACCAGCATGATGTTCATGATGCCGATGCCACCCACCAGCAATGAGATACCGGCGATGGCCCCCAGGAAGATGGTCAGTATGCCGGTGATCTGTCCGGCAATATTGACCACGTCGGTCTGGTTGATGACCGAAAAGTCGTCTTCATCGCTGGCTGCCAGGCGATGGGTCTGGCGCAGTGCGCGGGTGATTTGCGCGCTGGCCGCGGCTATGCTCGATTCGCTCACCGTCTTAACGGAAATAAGGCTCACCACCGGCTCGCCGCGCAGGCTGCGTTCGGGGAACAGGCGAGCCTGAGCAGTGGTGATGGGCACGAACACCACTTCGTCCTGGCTGCCGAACCCGGTGCCGCCCTTTTTCTCCATCACCCCGATCACGCGGAAAGGTGTGCCGTCAATCTTGATCGTCTCCCCTATCGGATAGGTCCCCGCCGGGAAAAGCTCTTCGACAACGTCCTGGCCTAGCACGGCCACCCGTGCCCTGCTTTTCACCTCCGCTTCTCCGAAGAACGCGCCTATTTGCGGGTGGAAATTGCGCACGATGGTGTACTCCGGGGTCACCCCTTTGATGGTAATCAGTATTTTCTCCCCGCCGTAAGTGACCGACTTGGTGCCACTGGACTCTGGCGCTATCAATCCCACGTCCGGTGCACGCCGTTCGTCCTCCAGAGCCGCCACGTCCGCCATGGTCAAAAAGGCCACGCCGCTCCCACTCATTGCCTGTCGCATGCTCAGATTGCCGGGCATTACAAACAGCAGGTTGGAACCCAGGCCCTGGAAGCTGCTGGCCACGAAACTCTGCACGCCTTCCCCTATGCTTACCAGGGCGATCACTGCCGCCACACCGATGACGATGCCTAGCATGGTCAACAATGAACGCATTTTATTGGCCGATAGACCGCGAAAAGCAATCCGAATACTCTCTCCAATGTTCATCTCCTACCTACCCTCCCTTTATCCTTCAATCCCAGCCAGTTTCGGCTTGAGCACTGGTTCATCACCCACGATCAGCCCGTCATGCAGGCGGACGATACGTTGGGTGTGAGCAGCGATCTCCGGGTCGTGGGTGACGAATACCACGGTAATGCCCCGCTCGCGGTTGAGCCGCTGAAGAATGGCCATCACCTCCGCACCCGATTTCGAGTCCAGGTTGCCGGTGGGTTCATCGGCCAGGATAATGGTCGGGTCGGCCACCAGAGCGCGGGCGATGGCTACCCGCTGCCGTTCCCCGCCCGATAGCTCGTTCGGTCGGTGATTAAGCCGGTCGCCCAGGCCTACTGCTTCCAACGCGGCCCGGGCTCGCTTCTTGCGCTCGCTCCCTTTTACCCCTGCATAGATCAAGGGCAGCTCTACGTTCTGCAAGGCCGTGGTGCGCGGCAACAGGTTGAAGGTCTGGAACACGAAGCCTATTCGCTTGTTGCGGATGTGGGCCAACTGATTGTCATTCAGATGCCCCACATCCACTCCGGCCAGGAAGTACCGCCCGCTAGTGGGCCGGTCCAGGCAACCGATCATGTTCAACATCGTACTCTTACCCGACCCGGATGGCCCCATGATAGACATGATTTCCCCTTCGTGCACCAGCAGGCTCACCCCGCGCAGGGCGTGTACTTCCACTTCACCCAGGCGGTACACTTTCGTGATGTTCTCAATAGCGATTACCGGTTCACTCATCGCTCGCTCCTCACCCTCCCCTGCCGCCAAAAAACCAACCGCCCCCTTGGGGTACCTGCAGTTCTGTAGCCGGGATGGCCACGAGATCACCCTCGCTCAGGCCACTCAACACCTGGGCATATTCATCATTACGCACGCCCAGTTCGATGTTGGTGCGCACGGTTTGTCCGCCCACCACTTTCTCTACGAAGGGCTGGCCATCTGAGGTGAACTGGATGACCCAGTTGGGGATAACCAGCGCATTCTCGACGACCTCTATGGTGATAGCCGCGTTGGCGCTCAACCCGGCACGTAAGTGGATGTCGGTGGGTGCCAGGTCAATTATCGTGCGATACACCGTGGCTCCGCCGCTGGTACTGGCCGCCTCGGCGATGGTGCGCACCGTGCCGGTCACCACCACCCCCGGCAAGCTATCGAAGGTCACCTCCACCGGTTGACCCGCTGCCAGGCGACCCACGTCAATCTCGTCCACCCCGACCTCCAGCCAGAACGAGGAGAGGTCCATCAGCACCACGGCGGGCAGGGCGGAGCTGGCCATCTCACCAGGGGTGACGTTGACCTCCACCACCGTCCCGGCGAAGGGGGCGCGCAAGGTAGCGTCCTCCAGGCTGGCTCGCGCTCGCTGCAGGGCAGTCTCGGCCATGCGCACCTGGGTTTCCAGTTGCAGCAGTTCCTCTTCGCCGATGCCGGCTTTCAGTTTGGCCAGTCTGGCCTGGGCCTGAGCCAACTGAGCGCGGGCGATAGCTATCTGGTTTTCGTCCGCCCCTTCCTTGGCCTGCTCGTATTGGAGTTCGGCGATCTGCAGGGCAACATAAGCATTGCCCACCCGGGCTTCGGCCTGATCGCGCAGGTAAGCAACCTGCTGCGCATCGCGCTCCATCTGGGCCGCCCACAGGTTGTTGCGAGCCTGTTCTACGTTAAGCCGTGCCCGCTCCACCTCCTTTGCGTCGGGTGAAGCCAGTAGTTTGGCCAGGTTGCTCTGCGCAATGGTCACGTCCGCTTCACTGATAGCCAAATCGTGTTCGTCGGGTGGTTGCTGGGCCTGTCGCAGGGCGGACTGGCGCAGCGCCAGAGTATCCTCGGCGTCGCGCACGGCCAGTTCCAGTTGCCTGGTGTCCAGGCGAGCCAGCTCCTGATTCGCGGCAACCGCATCCCCCTCGCTGACCAGAACCTCGGCCACCCGCCCGGCGGTGCCGAAGGTGAGGTTGGCCTCCCGCACGGGTCCTAGCTCGCCAGAGGCTTCTATCTGCACCACCAGTGTCTGGCGGGTAACGGATACGGTCTGACCCGTCGCCTCGCTGGTTCCCCTGGACTGGGCCAGGGCTGCACAGCCCGTGCTGGTCAGAAGAACGACAAGAACTATGGTGACTACAAATCCGATTTTGTTGCTTTTCATGCTTTTCATCCCTTTCTCCTATTCCTTCAGACCTTCGGAAGTCTGAGCCCCATGCTATCACAAGTTATATTATTGCACAAGAGCCTGCGGTCATGATTTTGATATGAATCGTGTATGTAGGACAAGCTTTCAGCTTGTCCTATAAGGCCAAAACCGTGACTCTGGTCACGGTTTTGGCAAAGATGGCCATATACAAGACAAGCCTTTAGTTTGTCCTAGAGTGACTGTCACCTGTCTTGAACTGGCTCATGTACAAATGTTGATAGAACCCGCGGCGGGCCAGCAACTCGTCGTGGGTGCCCTGTTCGATAAGACGACCATCACGGATGACGAGAATCTTGTCGGCCTGACGGATAGTGCTCAACCGGTGGGCGATGACGAAACTGGTGCGCCCTTCCATCAGCCGCAGCATCGCCTCCTGGATGCGCTTCTCTGTGCGGGTGTCAACGCTGCTGGTGGCTTCGTCCAGGATCAGAATGCCCGGATCGGCCAGCACGGCGCGGGCAATGGCCAGCAACTGCCGCTGCCCCTGACTCAGATTACTTCCCCGCTCCGAAAGCTCGGTCTGATACCCTTTCGGCAAGCGGCGGATGAACTGGTCGGCGTTGGCCAACCTGGCGGCGGCAATGACCTCCTCGTCGGTGGCGTCCAGGCGCCCGTAACGAATGTTCTCCATCACCGTGTCCGAGAAAAGAAATGTATCCTGGAGCACGACCCCCAGTTGGCGGCGCAAGCTCGCCCTCTGTACCTGGCGGATGTCATGCCCGTCAATGCGGATCGCGCCACTGTCAATGTCATAGAAGCGGGAAAGCAGGTTGACCATCGTCGTCTTACCCGCGCCCGTGGGCCCGACCAGGGCGATGGTCTGGCCCGGCTTCGCCACCAGGCTCATATCTTTGATGACAGGCACACCGGGCACATAGCTGAAGTTCACGTGATCGAAAACCACCTCCCCGGCAACATCCTCCAGCGCAATGGCATCCGGCACATCGGTGAGCTCCGGTTCAGTGTCGATGATCTCGAAAATCCGCTCCGCACCGGCCAGGGCAGACTGAATCTGGTTGTAGAGGTCGCCCAACTGACGCAGTGGGGCGGCGAAGCGGCGCGAGTAGGTGTAGAAGGTGGCGATAGTGCCGACTGTGGCCCAGCCTCGCAGCGTCATCCAGCCGCCCAATCCGGCCAGGATGGCGATGTTGGCGTTGCTCAGAATGCCCATCAGGGGCGGGATCAGCATGGCATAGGTGTTGGCGCGAATGCCGACCCGGCGCACTTGCTCGTTAGCCTGGTCAAAGTCAGCTAGAGTACTGGCCTGTTGCCCAAAGGCCATGATGACCCGCTGCCCGCTGAACATCTCCTCCAGCTTCCCGTTCAACTGGCCGAGCCGCATCTGATATTCGCGGAAGTGCCGGCGGGTGCGCTTTCCCACGAAACCCACCAGCCACATCATGAACGGAAAGACTATCATCGAGCCCAGGGCCAGCCAGAAGTTGATGACGAACATCACCACCAGGATGCCGGCCAGGGTCAGCAGGCCGGAAAACAGGTCTGTCACGTTCTGGGAAAGCACACGGCTGATGGCGTCCATGTCGTTGGTCAGGCGGCTCATCAACTCGCCGTGGGGATGCCGGTCGAAGAAGCTGAGGGAAAGGGTCTGCAGATGCTCGAAAAGATTGCGGCGCAAGGTGCGCATCGCTTTTTGGGAGAACCTGGCTATAATCATGCTCTGACCAGCCTGGGTCAGCCATATGCCCAGATATGCACCCAGCATCAGGAGGACAACACGTTGCAGGCCAGCCCGGTCTTTTTGGGCGATGAACCGGTCTATGGCAATGCCCATCAGGTAGGGAGCCAGCAAATCCAGAAGCGTGCTTACCACTACCAGCACGAGCACTCCGACCAGCGCCCAACGGAAAGGCTGCAAAGTGGCGAGCAGGCGGCGCAGCGTGCCGCGCACATCGCGGGCTTTCTCGATCGTCGTGCCCCGATGCCTGCTGCCGGGCCCGGGTATGCCGGTGATGGGCGGTGGTTGTTGTCTAACCATTGGCCAGCACTCCGTTTCCCAACTGTGATTCGTAGATCTCGCGATAGATCGGGCTGGAGGCCATCAACTCCGCGTGTGTGCCGACGGCTACGATCTTGCCCCGCTCCAGGACCACGATTTTGTCGGCGTTGAGTACCGTGCTGATGCGCTGGGCGATGACGAACGTGGTGCAGTTTTTCTTCAGCTCCTCCAGGGCCGCCTCGATTTGGGCCTCCGTCTCCACGTCCACCGCGCTGGTGCTGTCGTCCAGGATGAGGATCTTGGGTCGCACTAGCAGGGCACGGGCAATGGCGATGCGCTGCTTTTGCCCACCGGAGAGGTTCACTCCCCGCTGCCCAAGCACGGTGTCATATCCCTGCGGGAAAGACATGATGAACTCGTGGGCCTGGGCCGCCTTGGCCGCGGCAATGACCTCCTCATCCGTCGCGTCCGGGCGACCGTAGCGGATGTTGTCGCAGACGGTGCCGCTGAAGAGCACCGTTTCCTGCAGGGCGATTCCTATCTGAGCGCGCAGCACGTCCAGCGGGATGTCGCGCACATCCACACCGTCCAGCGTCACCCGGCCCTGTTCCACATCGTAGAAGCGGGGAATCAGGTGGATCAGGCTCGATTTGCCCGCTCCGGTGGCCCCCAAAATGGCTACCGTCTGCCCGGGTTCGGCTACCAAATTGATACCCTCCAGCACAAGCTCATCAGACGTAGTAGCGACTTTAGTCGCTACTGCGTCATTGGAACGACTGAAGTCGTTACTACTGTTGTAGCTAAAGCAGACGTCTTCGAAGGCCACGCGTCCGGTTATACTGGGCAGGGGGCGCGCGCCCGGGCTGTCCTGTACCTCGGCACTGCTATCCAGCACCTCCCAGATGCGCTCGGCGGAAGCGTCGGCGGCGGAAAGGGGGCCGATCATGCTGCCCAGCATGATCAGCGGGAAGAGCGAGTACGTCATGTAATTGACCGAGGCCACGATCTCCCCCAGCGTGAAATTCCCACTGATGGCCGCTCCCCCACCGAACCAGATGACGCCCGCAACACCCAGGTTGACCAAAACGGACATCGAGGGGATCAGCACGGCCAGGAACTGCATCACCCTGATGTTCTCGGCCATCAGCTCGCGGTTGGCCCGGTCGAAACGGGCATTCTCGTGCTCGTCGCGGACGAACGCTTTGACCACACGCACGCCGGCCAGGTTTTCTTGCAAGACCTGGTTCAGCTTATCCAGTTTACCCTGGACTAACATGAAAAGCGGGCGGGCCTTGACAGCGAAAAACCAGATGAGCCCCAGAATCAGGGGAAGCAAGCTCAACATCAGCAGTGACAATTGAGCGCTGGTCGTGATCAACATGACCATGCTGCCGAGTATCCATAACGGCGCGCGGGTCAGCATGCGCAAAGCCATCTGTACAATCGTCTGTACCTGGTTGACATCGCTGGTGGCGCGTACCAGCAACTGTCCGGTTTGGATGCGGTCCAGGTTGCCGAAGGAAAAAGTTTGCACCTTGCGGACGAGCGCGCTGCGCAGGTCGGCGCTCACGTTTTGGGCCACGCGTACCGAAAGCACCGTATTGGCCACGGCGAACAAGGCACTGAGGGCCGCCGCCCCCAGCATCAGTAGCGCGGTGCTCACAATCAGCCTCATGTCACCTTTGGCGATCCCCTGGTTAATAACCCGTTGAGTCAAACGCGGGATCAACAGGTCGGCGATCACCATGCCGAGCAGCAAGGCCAGTGCTAAGATAGATTGCCATTTGTAGGGTTTGAGAAACTGCAGCATACGTCGCAACGATTCCATTCCGACTCCTCATAGCCAGGGCGGCTTTCCATAGCCGCCGCAAATGTAAGTTATCAGTGACGACCAGAATTATACGGTTAAAGAAGACTTTGTCAAAGTTGGGGGGGGCGGCAGCACAATAGCCTAAATGCGGGAGAAGTGGTATAATCTTATTTCCAGATAGCTTGTTGTGTGGCTGGCCCTTTGCATCGGGATGAGGATGGCATGGCCTATTACGCCGGTGTAGACCTGGGTTCCATTACCGTCAAAGCGGTAATCCTGAACGAAGAAAGAATAGTCGCTGCGGCGCTGGACTTCGCCGGGTACAACAGCGCCCAGGCCGCAGAACGGGCGCTGACCGAGGCCTTACGCCGGGCCGGATTGCGCCGCGAGGACGTGTCACGACTGGTAGGTACCGGCTATGGGCGGAACCGCGTGCCGGGGGCCGATAAGCAGGTCACCGAGATCACCTGTCACGCACGGGGAGCGCACTGGTTGTTCCCCATGACGCGCACAGTGATTGACATCGGCGGGCAGGACAGCAAAGGCATGGCTCTCGACGAGCAGGGGCGGGTGATCGACTTCGTGATGAACGACAAATGCGCCGCCGGGACGGGTCGCTTCCTGGAGGTGATGGCTCACGCGCTAGAGGTGGACCTGGAGTCCTTTGGCGATCTGGCGCTACGGGCTCCTCGCCGGGCACAGATCAGCAGCACCTGCACCGTCTTTGCCGAGTCCGAAGTTATCTCCCAGATCGCGGCTGGCGTACCCCGCGACGAGATCATCGCCGGCATTCATCAGGCCATCGCCGTCCGCATTGCCAGCATGGTGCAGAAAATCCCCATCCGCGACGTGGTCATGATCACCGGCGGAGTGGCGCACAACGTGGGGGTAGTGCAGATGCTGGGGGAAAGCCTGGGCCACGAAACCGTCGTCCTGCCCGAGGCTCAGTTCACCGGGGCCATCGGCGCAGCGCTCATCGCACGGGAGCTGGAAGCGTAGTTCTGTACTTCTTATTGAAATGATGTAAAGCAACATGACTGAGGATCGTAGAAACGAACAACAACGCCATCCCTGGGGCGAATTCTTTATTGAGAGTGCCATCAAGACCTGCGGCTTCTCGGCAATTATCTTCGTGGTGCTTATCTTTTCCTTCCTCTTCCGCGAGGGAGCCCCGGCCTTCTGGAGCGTCTCCCCGTCCAACCTCTTCGGCACACGCTGGTACCCCACCTTTGGCCTCTATGGCACGTTGCCATTGATCCTGGGCTCGCTGTTGGTCACCGTGGGGGCAGTGATCATCGCCCTGCCATTAGGCGTGGCCACGGCCATCTTCGTCGGCGAGGTGGCTCCCCACTGGTTGCGGGAGGTGCTCAAACCGCTCATCGAGGTGCTGGCCGGCATCCCCTCGGTGGTATTGGGCTTCCTGGGGATGGTCGCCCTTTCGCCGTTGGTGCGCCAGTACCTGCACATGCCCACCGGCCTCACCGCCTTCACTGGCGCGGTGCTGCTGGCTTACATGTCCCTGCCGACCATCGTCAGCGTGGCCGAGGACGCGATAGATGCCGTGCCCAAAGAATACCGCGACGCCGCTTATGCCTTAGGTGCCACCCACTGGCAGACTATCTGGCGGGTGGTGTTGCCTGCCGCCAAGTCGGGGGTCATCGTCGCCGTGATGCTGGGCATCGGGCGGGCCATCGGCGAGACGATGACGGTGATGATGGTCACCGGCAACGCAGCCCGCATGCCCCTGGAATGGAACGCACTCTTTATGCCGGTGCGCACTATGACGGCGACCATCGCCGCCGAGATGGGCGAGGTGGCCCAGGGAAGCACACACTACCACGTGCTGTTCGCTGTGGGCATTATCCTCTTCGTCATCACGTTTATCATCAACGCCGTAGCCTCACTGGTGATTATTCGCGGCGGCCCCAAACGGGGTGGAAGATTGTTGGGGTAGCATATGATTTCCCGTCAAACAAGTCAGAAAATCGCTTTCACACTGTTAACCCTGGCTGCCTTCGTCGTGGTTGTGCCCATTGTCCTGGTGGTGGGTTATATCGTCGTCCAGGGCGCGGGAGCCATCAGTTGGGAGTTCCTGACCGCGATGCCCCGCGAAGGGATGCGCGAGGGAGGTATCCTGCCCGCCGTAGTGGGCACGGTGGTGCTCACCTTTGGTACGGCCATCGTCGCCATGCCCATCGGCATCGGCGCAGCCATCTACCTGGCGGAATACGCCCGCGACACCTGGCTGACCCGCCTGATCCGCCTGGCCATCATCAACCTGGCAGGCATTCCCTCCGTGGTCTATGGGTTATTCGGCCTGGGACTGTTTGTCCTGTTCCTGAATTTCGGCACCTCGATCCTGGCCGGCTCGCTGACCCTGGGACTGCTTACCCTGCCGGTGGTGATCAGCACGGCAGAAGGGGCCATCCTGTCCGTGCCCCAATCCTTCCGCGTGGTGAGCATCTCCCTGGGCGGCACCCGCTGGCAGACCATTCGCCACCAGGTTTTGCCCCACGCCCTGCCGGGCATCATCACCGGCGTGATCCTGGGATTGGAGCGCGCTGCTGGTGAGACGGCGCCTATCCTTTTCACCGTGGCGGCCTTCTACCTGCCACGCCTGCCGCATTCCATTCTCGACCAGACCATGGCTCTGCCCTATCACCTGTACGTCATCTCTACCCAGGTGCCAGGCATGCCCGTTGAGGTGCAGTTTGGCACGGCGCTGGTGCTGCTCATCCTGGTATTGAGCTTCAACGTGATCGCGACCATCATTCGTAGCCATTTCCGGCGGCTCAGGCAGTGGTGAACATGACCGAGCAAGCGAAATTCCTCATCGAGAACCTTACTTTTTACTATGACAGCGGTCCACCAGCCCTCCGCAACATCAATCTAACCATCTACCCCCACGAAATCCTGGTTATCTTCGGCCCGGCACTGAGCGGCAAGTCCACCTTGCTGCGCCTGCTCAACCGCCTGAACGACCTGGTGTATGATACGCGCATGGAGGGGCGCATCCTGCTGGATGGGGAGGACATCTACGCACCGGGCGTGAACGTGACCGAGTTGCGGCGGCAGGTAGGGATGGTCTTCGCCCTGCCCATCCCCTTGCCGACCACTATCCGGGGGAACGTAACCTACGGCCCCCGCCTGGCCGGGGAGCGCAACCGTGCCCGCCTGGACGAACTGACCGAGCAATCCCTGCGGGCGGCGGCGCTGTGGGACGAGGTGAAAGACCGGTTGGACGAGCCGGCCAACGCCCTCTCCGGCGGGCAACAACAACGCCTGTGTCTGGCCCGCGTCCTGGCCCTGCAGCCGGAAGTCATCCTGCTGGATAACCCCACTTCTGGATTGGACCCCCTTTCCACGGCCAAGGTGGAGGCCTCTCTGCAAACACTGAAACGCGATTACACCATTGTCATGGTGCCCCACAGTGTGCAGCAGGCGGCGCGCATCGCCGACCGGGCCGCTTTCCTGTTGTCAGGCGAGCTCATCGAGCACAACATAGCGGCGGAGCTGTTCACCCGCCCCCAGGACAAACGCACCGAGGACTACATCACCGGTCGGTTCGGGTGAGAGAGCGATAGCAGACTTCAGCCTGGTGAGACCACCCCACTTGACCCCACTCCAAAAATGCCATATAATATACGCAGAATTATCATACTTCTGCGTATATTAAAGGTACAACACCTGGTAGGTGCGTTGCACCTTATGGGGGTAACCATGTTTTGGGATCGCGAACTGGAATTGAATTCCCTGGAGAACATCTACGCCCAGCCGGGCGGTCAACTAGTGGTGCTTTACGGACGGCGGCGGGTGGGAAAGACGGCACTGATCAGAGAATTCGGGCAGGGCAAGCCGGTCATTTTCTTTCTGGCCGACAGGCAGATGGAGGCGGTGCAGCTCGTGGGTTTGCGTCGCGAAATGGCGACGCTCTTTCCTGCGGCCGGGCGCCTAGAGCCGACCTGGGACAGCCTGCTGGGGTTCATAGCGGACCAGGCTGGGCAGGAGGAAAGTAAACTCGTACTGGTGTTGGATGAGTTCCAGTACCTGGCCCAATCCAACCCTGCCGTACCCTCTATCCTGCAGCGCCTCTGGGATCTACAACTTCACGACCGGAATCTGATGCTTATCCTGTGCGGCTCACTGGTGGGCATGATGTTCCACACCTGTCTTTCCTACCGCAGCCCGCTTTTCGGCCGGCGCACCGGATCATGGAAGCTCAAACCGCTGCGCTTTCACCAGGTGCGCCAGATTTTCAACTCGTGGCCTTTCGAGGAGGTGGTGCGCCTCTACGCGGTGACTGGTGGTGTGCCCCATTATATCCGCATGTTGGGGGCATCGCCGGAAGGTGAACCCGGTGACATCATCAGCCGTATCGAGCAAGCTATCTTGCACCCCAGCGATTTGCTGTATGATGAGCCTCGTTTTATTCTCTCCGGTGAGCTGGCCGAACCGATCACTTACTTCTCCATTTTGCAGGCCATTGCCGCCGGTGAACATCGCCTGGGCAAGATCGCCGGCGCGCTGGGGGTGCAGACTAATCGCATCACCCGTTATTTGAACGTCCTGACCGATCTGGACCTGGTGGAGCGACGCGTGCCGGTGACAGTGGCCACGCCTGTCGCCACCCGGCGCGGGCTGTGGACCATCACCGACAATTTCTTCCGCTTTTGGTTCCGCTACGTGTTTCCCCACCAGGGCGATTTGGAGATGGGGCGCACGGATGAGGTGCTGCGCCAGATACGTCAGACCTTCGAGGCGCAGTTCGTAGCCGCCGCCTTCGAGGACGTGTGCGCCGATCTGGTGATGTCCCACGCGTTTCCCCTCCCCTTCCACCCACTGAAGGTAGGCGGCTGGTGGAACGGAGATGCGGAGATTGATCTGGTGGCGTTGAACGAGGATTCAGGGGAGATCCTCTTTGGCGAGTGCAAATGGACGGAACAGCCAGTGGGCATGGATGTGCTACAGCACCTTTACTCGGTCAGCCGTCGCGTGCCCTGGCAGGAGGATGCGCGCCGCGAGTGGTTTGTCATTTTCAGCCGGGCTGGGTTTCAGGAAGAGCTGATTGCCCGCGCCCAACGCCCCGGCAACGGGGGCTATCACGACGTGCTGCTGGTGGACAAGGTGTAGGACAAGCTTAAGCTTTTCCTACAAACGCGGCGCGCGCACGAGTCGCACACTCGATGCAATCAACAGTAAACTGGCCAATAAGCAGAGTAGCACGTACACGGCCCAGGGTGAGACCAGCGGAAGGCCATGCCCATCCACCGCCACGGTGAAAAACAACCACGCATTCTTCTCCAGCAGAACAACCTCGGTGAGCACGGCAGTGATAAACGGATTGGTGCAGGCCAGAAAACCCAACCCATAAATCAGCAGCGCCTGTATTGGCCACGAGGGGGTGGTGCTACCCCAAAGGCCTGTCAAGGGTATCAAGATCATCAATATGATGGCGGGCAGACCCCCGGTCACGAACAGAATTACACTGTAAGTCAGCACGGTAGAGAGAAACGTGGAGCGCACCAGGCTGGAGAAAAACAGCCCCAGCGAGGCAGAAATCAGAGCCGTCACCAGCAGGCCGCTCTGGGCAATGAACAGTTCCGCAGGAGACACCCCGCCGAGGATGAAAGCCAGGCTTTGCAAAGGGAGCGCAGCCAGGATGAGCAACACGACGTAAGCCAGCGCCGCGCCCAGCTTGCCAGCGACGATAGAGCGGGGCCGAAGCAAAGTGATCACCAGCAGATCATAGGTCAGCCGCTCCCGTTCGCCGGAGATGGCCCCCACCGTGAACGCCGGGGCGATGAAGCACATCAACAACAGTTCCAGCAAAACAATCCCGCTGAAAAGCGTGCGCCCCACCCTGACCCCGATCAACGTGCCCCCCACTCCAGCCGCCGAATACGTTGTGTAAACGGCCAGGTACAGGACAATGGTCACACAACTCAGCAGGAGCAGGTAAACGGTCAGCACCGCAAAGGCCCGCCAGCCGCGCATCTGGCCGCGCAGTTCTTTGAGCATTACAGGATTAGGAATCAATCTGATAAACCTCATGGAGCCCTCATTTGACACTGAGGAGCAAATCCCGTACAATAATTTAGCAACCACCACACGCTCGATTGTTGAGGTAAAGACAATGCATACCTATCGCCTGCCAGTACAGATCGAAAAGTTAGAAGAGGGCATCTACCTTGCCACTTGTCCAGCCATTCAAGGATGTCACGCCGAGGGGCACACTGTCGGCGAAGCTCTTGATAACCTCCGCAGCGTGTTCCAGGTTCTCTACGAACTCTGCCAAGAAAAGAATTTGCCTTTCATCACCGACGCTCCGGGTGTTCCGTTGGAGTCCGTGATCTGGAAGGTAGAAGTCCCCCTGGCATTAGAGGTCGCTTAATGAACTACCGGGAACTCACACGCCAGCCCCGACGATTGGGCTACGAGTTCTATCGCCAGGCTGCCGGAAGCCACGAAATCTGGTGGAATCCGAGTACTGGACAACGCATAACCATTCCCAACCACGGTTCCCGAGACATCCCCAAAGGCACGATGGTCAAAATCTTACGCGATCTGGGCGTTGACCTTGACGAATTACGTCGCGCATAGCCTCATGCCCTCTATCTTCTTGTTAGAGCAACTCCTCCAAGAAAAAAGGGCAGAACTGGAGGGCAGTATCCTCTTCGATGGTCACGATTTCTTCGTACGCCTTCCCCTGGCCCGAGAACTCGCCTTGTTATTACACAACCGCACTTAGCGTTGGGCCAGCCTCCCTCGCTTTCGCTTTGTCACCCAGGTCAGCCGATTATCCGTTTAATCCGCTTAATCCGTTGATTCAATCCGTTGACCCCCTCACTGCATCAAACACGGTTACCGCGGTCTCCAGCCGCCCCGCGCGGCTCTGAACCACCTTCGGAGTAGCGTCGCCCCTTGCGGGCGACGCAGGCGTCGGGGGCAAGCCCCGACGCTACAATCTACATGTCCCCAGTGTGATACGCTCACGGGTGGAGTCAGCCGATTAAGCCCATGGAGCCGATTATCCGTTTAATCCGCTTAATCCGCTTAATCCGTTGATTCAATCCGTTGACCCCCTCACGGCATCAAACATGGTCACCACGTTCTCCGGCGGGATTTCGGGCAAAATGTTATGGATGGCGGCGAAGACATACCCGCCTCCCGGAGCGAAGATCCGCAACCGTTCCCGCACATCGGCGGCCACCTCGGCAGGCGTGCCTCGCGGCAACACGTACTGAGTGTTACAGCCCCCACCCCAGAAGACCGATCTGTCACCGAACTCGCGCTTGAGTCGCGCCGGGTCCATCCCTGCCGCCGAGGTCTGCACCGGATTGAGCACATCTACCCCGGCCTCGATTAGATCAGGTATCAACTCGTATATGGCCCCGCAGGAATGGAGAAACACGGCGCAGTTGGAATGAGCGTGGACGTATTCGTACATCCGCCGGTGACGCGGCTTGAAGAGGCGGCGGTACATGGCGGGAGAGATGAGTAGCCGCTGCTGCCCGCCCAAATCGTCACCGAACTGGATGACCTGGATGTACTCCCCCACCGCATCCAGATACCGGGCCAGACTCTCCATCCACATCTCGGTGATGCGCTCCAGGAAATCCTCCAGCCAATCGGGCTCGGAAGCCAGATCAATCATGAACTGCGTCCAACCGCGCAGAGATTGCCCCATCTCCAGCAGATTCCCGCCGAAGGCGCCCACAATGGCATACTCGGTCTCTGTGTACAGAGTACAAGCCCGTTCACGCAAAAGTCGCAGCTCTTCATCCCCAATGCGAGGGAGCTCCAGAGAGCACAAGGTGGTCGGGTCAGCATGAGCCAGCGGGGCCTCCACCGGGTCGAAGTAGAAACCGTTGCGCGGCATGCGGTAGAGCACCATCCCCTCCGGGCTGCATATCTCCCAGCCGCCATCGGCGGCGCGCACCGGGTGAAAATCAGCGGAGATCTCGGCGGGGGAGCCGTCGGGCAGCGTCCATGGCTGCCAGTGGATGTTGTGCACGCCGGGCAGGACCTCGAAACGCGGCAGGGCAATCACATCCACCCCGAAGCGGCGACGCACCGGCTCCTCCACCTCGGCCAGGTGCTGGGTAATGTCGAATACCCGCGTCGTCCCCCCCAGGCCCAGGTATCGCTTGAGACGATTGTAGGCCACGGCGTGGATGCCCGTGGAGGCCATCCCGCCCAGATCAATGGGCACGCGGTCCGGTTCCTCATGGCGCAGCGCGGTCAACACCCGCGCTCGAGAATTCATCGCCCCTCCTGATCCTCCCGCAGGTTAGGACCTGCGGGAGGATGACACGTAGATAGGATTGCCCAGAGCCAGCAGCATCAGGGCGGCCGGCTCCTCTTCCAGCGGCACCTCCGGCGGCTCGATGACCTCGGCGCGCACGTAGGAGCGCCCATCAGCGGCCACAAACTCCCATTCGTGGACGAAGTCGTCGGCGTCCACGGGAATCTCGCGCACCTGCCCATCGCTGACCACTCGCAAGAGATTACCCGCTGCCCCCCGCACCCGACAGCGGAACCGCACCACGTCCCCGGCGGACAGGTTCAACTTGTCGCCCATCATCGCCGCCTGCCCATCCGCCTTGGCGGTCATCTCCAGATGTGGCCCACGCGGGTCCAGCGAGATGAACACGTGCCCGGCGCGGATGCCATCCAAAATCGCTCGCTCAGACAGCTCCTCGGCCCACACCCAGGTGGTCGGCGTGCCTACCTCGTAGTTGCTCAGCGTGCCGCTGAAAGTCCCCTGATGCTTGTCGCTCCCACCGACGGCCACCACCTGCTTCCCCTTGCGGAGCAAGTCATCCCAATAAGCCAGCGATTGAAAATTCCAGAACCAGTTGGGCCCCTGCCAGGCCTCCACGCAGTCCGCGTCCAGGTCCACGACGTACTCCCATTCCGGCCCCTCGTGCTTGGGATGATTCACCGAGAACAGAGCGCCCGCAGCCCGCACCGCCTCCCGCACCTGACGCATCTGCTCCACCGTCCAGCAGCGGAACTCCTGCCAGCTACGGATGCCCCAGGCGTTGGCGTGGCCGTGGAAAGTAGTGATCTCCTCACCGGGGATGAGCAGCAGATCCGAGGCCGTGTACCGGGCTAGCTCCGGGAAATGGCTGGTGGTGTTGTGCTCGGTCACGGCCAGGAAATCGAGACCCTGCGCCCGCGCCGCGGCGAGCAAATCAGATAGGGGTGCAGTGCCGTCGCTGTGATAGGTATGACAGTGCAGGTCACCCCGATACCAGGTCGAGCCACGGCGCAACACCCGCGGCGCTGGCGGCGGCGCAAACTCCCCCTGACCCTGTCCGGGGAAAAGCGTCACCGTCACCCGCACATGACAGCCCTCGGGGTGAAGCTGATACAGCCCCAGCAGAATGTGCCAGGTTCCCGGCTGGATAGGGCCAGCGATATAGCCCGGCGTTGCCTCATCCGGCGCGATGATGAACTCGGGACGCGCGTCCCCACTCCAGCCCCGGAAACCGCCGCCCTGCAGGAAACCACTCCCTCGCGGGTCAAAGATGCCGATGCAGATAATGTTGCCCTCTTTGTGTCCCACGTCCGCCGAACTGACTGGATGATCGAACTCATAGCGCACCTGCAGGCGACCAATGCCTTCCGGCACTTCAAAGGGCAACAATGGGTGCTCGTCCTCGGCGCGGTCCACAGAGGTAAAATATTTTTCTAACATGAGAACAATGGGTTCCGCCATACCTGTCCTCCCAATGTCTGTAGAGCAAGCTTATGCTTATCCTACACACCATCCGGATAAGTTTGACCTTTGGACAAATTATGATAAGATAACCGCCATCTCCAACACAGCATTCCTCACCACCCATTTCCACCCACAGATTGAACAGAAAGGGGTTCTCCTCCGATGAAACGACTTCGCTGGTACGATTACATCACCATCAACATTTACTGGCTGGGCATCAACATCGCCACCGGGGCCATCACACCCATCATCCTCCCCTATCTGGTGGCCCTGTTCGTCCCTGCCGAGGTGAAAAACACCTACCTGTCCATCGTCCGCGTCGCCGGACTGGCCGTGGCCATGCTGGTTCAACCCTTGGCCGGAATGCTCAGCGACCGCAGCACGCTGCTCTGGGGCCGCCGCCGTCCATACATTGTCGTCGGCACTTTATTCAATGTGATATTTCTGGCCATCATCGGCTGGGCCACCAATTACTGGATGGTGCTGGTGGGCATCGTTCTGCTGCAATTCTCTTCCAACGTGTCCCACGGCGCCCTTCAGGGACTCATTCCCGACCTGGTGCCCGATGACCAGCGCGGACGGGCCTCCGGAGTCAAGGCCATCATGGAATTACTGCCGGCCATTCTGATGGCTTTCACCATTGGTCCCCTGATTGACCAGGGACAAGTGGCATTGTCCATTGTGTTGGTCATGATTTCCTTTGTAGTAGCCATGCTCATCACCGTGCTGGGCGTGAAAGAAGAACCGCTGCGTGAAAAGCCGACCACCCCTGTCAGTCCACTGGCCATACGCCTTTTTGCCTTGACGGGGATTTTCCTGGTGGTGACCTACGGGCTTGGCGCCCTGGTGGCCCTGGCCGGCAGGTTGCTCGCGGCGACGGGCATGGTGCAATTGGCTGTCGTGGCCCTGGCCGGGCTGGTAGCCATGTCCGGTTCAATATTCCTGGGAGTATACTACGGCGCGCGGGTGGGCGTTGGGCCGGATGCGCAAAAATACCCCTCGTTCATCTGGTGGGTGGTCAACCGCTTGATGTTCCTGGCCGCCGTGGGCTCCATCCAGGGCTTTGCCCAATACTTCCTGGCCGACGTGTTGCACATTCCCAACGCGGCCGCTGTGACCACTGTCTTGCTGGCCGTCGTTGGAGTTTTTCTCCTGCTCTCCGCCCTACCCAGCGGTTACCTGGCGGACCGGTTTGGACGCAGACAGTTGGTGGGCTGGTCGGGCATCGTCGCTGCGGTGGGAACTTTTCTGCTGCTGTTCTCGGCGGTAATTCCCACCATCATCCTGGCTGACCTGGGCTTCCTGGTGCTGACGAGCAACGTGCTGGCAGTGATTGTCAGCGGGTGCATCATCGGCATCGCCGCTGGGGTGTTCATGACCACCAACTGGGCCCTGGGCACGGACCTGGTGCCACCAGAGGAAGCCGGGCGCTACCTGGGCATCTCCAACCTGGCCGGGGCCGGGGCAGGCATCGTCGGGGCAGGTATCGGCGGGCCGATGGCCGACTTCTTCAACGCCTACCAGCCTGGACTTGGCTATCTGGTCATCTTCGCCATCTATGGCGCGCTGTTCCTGCTTTCCACCCTCACCCTGGCCAAAGTGCCGGAGGCCCGGCGGATCAGATAAGCACAAACTTCCACAAGTATACCACAAAACTGGACAACTGCCACTGCTGTTTTCTTCGTGCCTTGTACTACATCCTTGCCGTCAGTGGCACCATTGCTATCGGCATTGCCTGGCAATGGCTGTTTAACGCCCAGGTGGTCTGGTTAATTCTGTGCTTATGTGGCTGGGGATCATCCAAGAGCCGGTCCAGTGGCTGGCGGAACCAGCTTACACGTTGCCGATTGCCATGTTGATGACCATCTTGATCCAGGGGGTATTTTATGTCCACTATGTGCTACTTGAGCTTATTATAGAATACTCTCTTTAGACTAATTTGCAATTTTTGCACTATGGTGGTATAATTAGCATAGAATCAAACCTGAGAGGGTATCTGCGATGTTGGATTTAAGCTCGCTTGGGCTAATTGAGCCTCCCTTCTCCCTCTCCCCCGATCCTCGCTTCTTCTTCCTGTCTGCTCAGCATAAGACGGCGTTGGCCAAAATCACCTACACCGCCGAACAGCGGCAAGGTTTGTCCGTCGTCTATGGGGATATTGGGGTGGGCAAAACCACTGTCGCCCGGCGTATATACCAGATATACAACGATGATCCGTCCTACGAGGCGGCCTACCTGCCCATGCCCATCTTCCCTTCCGAATTCCAATTCCTCAAGGCCATCTGCAGTGAGTTTGGCCTGCCCCCCAAACGCAGCAAATACGCTCAGATCGAGCATTTTAACGCTTATCTGGTGGACATCTGGGAACAGGGGAAAAACGCCGTGCTCATTATTGACGAAGCTCAATCCCTGGTCGGCCAGCAGTTCGAGCTCATCCGCCAATTGCTCAATTTCGAGTCCAATTCCCAGAAACTGATCCAGATCATCCTCATCGGCCAGAATGAATTGCGCAACAAGCTCCGCCTGAAACGATCCCTGCAATCGCGTATCGCTACCCGCTCGACCATCGAACCGCTGGACATGCAGGACACCCGCAACATGATCAACTTTAGAGTCATGGTCGCTGGTCGGCAGGAACCCCTTTTCACCGAGGAGGCCTTCCAACTCATCTACGACTACAGTAAAGGCATGCCCCGCGATGTGTGTGTGATCGGACTGAACGTTTTACCTCTGGCATTGGTAGACGGAGCCCACATTATAGACGCAGACCTGGTACAGCGAGCCATCGCCGAAATCGGAGAGGATTAAAATGTCCCCGGCAAAAAAGAAAGGCACTTTCGCTGATCTCTATGAAGCCGAACGCCGCGTGCGGCCTGCCCGCGCCGGACGACCGCGCAGCCTTCGTCAACGGAAACAAACTACGATCTACCTTACCCCCGAACAGAAAGAGATCCTGAACGACCTGCATTACGCCTGGAGCAAACGATTCAAGGTAGACCGGAGCGATATCGTGGGACTGAGCATTGACATGCTGGCGCGAATGGTCTCCATGCTTGACACATCGGAATTCCAGACTTTTGAAAGTCTAAAAGTCCAAATTTCCAGAAATATTGATAGCGGATTCACGGCTAAATAGCCGCTGCCTTACAACCTTCAAAGGTGGTACAGCCATGTCCACAACTTACGCCATCGCCAACCAGAAAGGCGGCGTTGGCAAAACCACCACAGCCATCAACTTGGGAGCAGCGTTGACCGAATTGAAACAGCGAGTGCTCCTGATTGACCTCGACCCGCAGGCCAGCATGACCCTGGCCCTGGGCATCAACCCCGACACCCTGGAGCTCACAGTATACAACGCCCTGGCCAGCGTGGTCAGCGACGAAGAGGTCCTCGGCCTGGAAAAGGTTATGATGCCCACCAAAACAGGAATGAGCCTCATCCCGGCCAACATCGAGCTGAGCCAGGCTGATTTGGACCTGGTGCGCGAGCCTTTAGGGGTCTATGCCTTGCGCGATACCCTGCTCCCAATTCGCAATCAGTTTGACTTTATCCTCGTAGACTGTCCGCCCAGCCTGGGTATCCTGACCACCAACGCCCTGGCCGCCGCCGACAAGGTCATTATCCCCCTGCAGGCAGATTATCTGGCTCTCAAAGGGGTGTACTTGCTGCTGCGCTCCATCGCCAAGATTCAGAGACGGGTCAATCGCAATCTGCGCATAGCCGGTATCCTGTTGACCATGGCCGACACGCGCACCACCCACGCCCGGGACATCATCGCCAATACCCGGCAGGTCTTTCAGGGCCGGGTGCCCATTTTTGAAACCATCGTCAAACTCAGTGTACGCTTAAAAGAGGCCCCCCTGACCGGCCGCAGCGTGCTTGAGTACGATAGCCAGAGCCCGGCGGCTGCCGCTTACCGCGCCCTGGCCCTGGAATTGTTAGGCCGCGAGGTGAAGCCCAATGGTTAAAAGAGCCCGCGTGACCTCTGAAGATGCTCAGCGCGCCTTGGGCGTTGATCTTTTGGACCGCATCCTGGAAGGTGAGGGCCTGGCCGAGGTAATAGAAGTACCCATCTCCCAGATTGACCCCAATCCCTTCCAGCCCCGCCAGGACTTTGGGACAGAATCACTGGAAGAACTGGCTGCCTCTATCCGCGCCCAGGGATTCTATGGTCATCTGGTGGCCCGCCGTGCCGGGGAGCGCTATCAACTGGCTTACGGCGAGCGCCGGTTACGTGCCGCGCAAATGGCCGGTCTCAGCGAATTGCCCCTTTCCGTACGTGATTTGAGCGATGGCCAGATGCTCGAGGTGGCCATCACCGAGAATGTCCAACGTAAAGACCTGAACCCCATCGAGGAAGCCGAAGCATACAATCGCCTGGTCCAACTCGGCTACTCATATCGTCAGATCTCGGATAAAGTGGGCAAAAGCGCGGGGCATATCAGTGACCTGCTCAAACTGCTTCAAAAGCCGGATGTGGCAGAACAGGTGCGCCAGGGCGAGGTAGGCATCGTCGAAGGGCGAGAGATCGCTAAAATCGAGGATGCCGATATTCGACAGGAGCTGTTGGAGAAAGTCAGCCGGGGCGAACTGGACCGCGAGGGGATCAAAATAGCCGTAAGCCAGGTCCAGCCCGCAGCTCGCACCTTCAACCCCCTTCCCATTCTGAAAGCAGCCCAACGCAAGATAGAAAGCCTGCAACTGGACCTGCTCAGCGAGCTGGAACCTGCCAGTAGAAACCAGGTTCGCCAGATGCTGCAAACTATAATCGCTCAGGCTACTGCCCTACTAGAGCACTTACAGCAAGAATAGCAGGTGACCGTCACCTGGTGAAAAGACGCCGGTTGAGTCTGGCCCTCAACCGGCGCAGCGAAGAGCCCCTGGGATTGGGAAGGGAATATTATTCCCCTTTTGCCGCTCTTCACTTTTTAGAATAGCACACTCCGGCCTGCTTGTCAAGTCAGCCAACAAATCGGCAACTCAGCAAATCAGCAAAGGCAAGCCGGTATCGTGCTATGAGGATGTATGATGTCCGAAGAAGTCGAGAAGACTATCATTGTCCGCGACCGGCGCAAGCCGAATCAATACACCACGGATAACGTCATCGCCCGCGAATGGCTGCCGATTCTGCGCGTGGGCGACGCGCTGTATTTCTATTCCGTGTACCTGTCCATGGCCAATAAGAACACGGAAAGTAGTTGGGGCAGCTTGCGCACCATGGCCCAGTATTTGCAATGCAGCGTGGACCTGGTCATCAGGGGCAATAAGCTTCTGGAGATATGCGAGCTCATCTTTGTGGACAGCGGCAACGAACGGACGAGCAATGAATACTATATCCTCGACCCACCACCCCTGACCCCAGAACTCAAGGCACGCATCTCCGCCCGTCTGGACGAAATCGAAGCACAAAACCTGGGGAAAAACTGGACAGCCTGGGTCCAACAGGTGCGCAAAGCGCTGGAGCAACATCAGACGTTGCCCGAAATCTGGCAGGAACGCCGGGCGCGTAAAGGCGGTCGCCCCCCAAAAATCATGCGCCCGACAACAACTGAAAACGGTGCTCGTGAGCCACGAGCAGGTTTATCAGAAAACGGTGCTCGTGAGCCACGAGCAGGGTACTCGTGGCTCACGAGCAGGGTAGTCGTGAGCCACGAACAGGGTGCTCGTGAGCCACGAACCGAACAAGAACAAATAACAAGGCTAACTAACATTAGAGAGATAATCGAAGCAGTAGGACCTGAATCTGTTGCCAGTGCGCTGTTGGCGGAGATGCTGGATTTAGGAGTAGCTGGCCCAGTAGCAGAGATTTTGCTGGAAAAGTACTCTTTGATGGAAATCGCACAGCAGATTGAATGGCTTCCTGCTCGCCATCCAGTGGATCCGCCAGCTATGCTGGTCAGCGCGATCCAAAATAGCTGGTCCATGCCTGCTGAATTCGAGTCTGCAGCCGAGCCATCTGCTCAGGATGAGATGCAAAGTCGGCAAATCGGCGAATCGGCGAGTCAGCGAGTCGGTGGGGATGTGCCGAGTCTTCAGGTGTCTGGCAGTGATCTGGATTCGGTGGCTCTGTGGGCCCAGGCGCTGCACGAACTTCGCTTTCAGATGACACGAGCCACTTTCGAGACATGGTTGCAGGGGACCTATATTGCCGATGTGCAGGGGGATGTGATCACCATCGCCGTGCGCAGTGAATATGCTCGCGACTGGCTGGAAAACCGGTTGTTGCCGCTGGTACAACGCACGTTGACCGGCCTTTTGGGAAGACCGGTCAACGTGCAGGTAATGGTCATGAGGTGACAGTTACTCTGAAGGTAGCCATCACCTGCCTTGTCTTACTCACCTTTTACGGCGACCACGCCAATCACTTTTGGCCCGGCGTGGGAAGCGAGCGCGGGCCCGGTCTCGCCGACAAGGATTTCCGAGAAGGGCAGCCTGGTGAGCTGGGCTAGCTTTTGGGCCATATCGTTTGCCGTCTCGGCAAAGCGGGTATGGGCCACGGCCAGGTGTTCCACGGGCATTAGTCGCTCGATCTCCTGTTTCAGGCGGGCCAGACCATGGTTGTAGGAGCGGGCCAGGGTGAGAAGGCTGAGTTGTCCGTCCACCAGGGTGAGCAAAGGTTTAACGTGTAAGGCGCGGGCCACTCGTTCCAGAATGGGGATCAATCCGTCAGCCCGCCCGCCACGGCGGAGATATTCGATGGTATCCAGCAGGATGAACATCCGCATACGCTGGCGCAGGCTTGTTACCAGGGCTACGATTTCGTCGGCAATGCATCCGGCAGCGGCAGCGCGCGCGGCCGCCAGGACCTGTAATCCCTGTCCTAGAGAGAGCGAGGCTGTGTCTATCACATGAACCAACCCGGCGAACCGCTGACTGGCCGCCCAGGCTGTGTTGTAGGTGCCGCTGTGTTTGCCGGTTATGGTCATGCAGACCACGGGAGAACCATCGGCGGTCAGGCGTTCGAAGACTTCCTCAAAAGCTCCCATAGACGGCTGGGATGTCTGCGGATAAGGCGGAGCAGACATCGTTTTATTCCAGAACTCGTCTCGGGAAAGTTGCCCGTCCAGATAGACCTCGGAACCGAAACGTACCACGAGAGGGACTATGGTGATTTTCAGGGCTTCGATGATCGTTCTGGGCAGGTCACATCCGCTGTCGGTGACAATGTGTACTGGTAATGTTCCCATTCGTTTTCTCCTCAAAGTAAGTCTGCTATTTCCACCAGTGGTCGTGATCCGCTGAAGAAAGATTGTGTTGCATAATTAAAACACCATACGGGAGTATTAGTTGCTGGTTGGCAGGAGGGATGGTGTCTGCACGCATTAACGTGGTACTGGATTACGATGGCACTCTGACGGCCGAGGAAAAGCAGGCCGCTACTCTGGCAGCCAAATCTTTGGCCACGCTCTCGCTGGAGATACTTCGCGTGCCCCTCGTTCGCTTAGAGGAGGAATACTGGGCAACTCGCCAGGCTTTGGTGGCTGCCCCGCACCGGTACTGGTGGGAGGTGAATGGCCTGATCGCTTCCTACTGCGATGAGGGGGCTTTTATTCTGAATACCACTACTTTGCAGATTATGCTGAAGGGCAATCCACACTATAGCCAGGCTGTGGCTCAGGCTTTTCCCGATGCCCGGTATGACCCGGTGGTGGATTGTACAAATTTCCTCTTCCACTATCATACGGCTGAGCTGGAACCCCGTTTCCGCCCGGCAACGCGGTCTATGCTCGCCAGACTGATTGCTCGTCCCGATTTTGTCCCGGTAGTGCTCACCAACTCTCTGGGAGACAAGGTGCAACGCAACCTGGCCACTTTGCACCTGGGTGAGTTGATGATCCTGGGAGATACCCGCCAGTACGAGATGGATCCAACGTGGGAGCACTGGTTCTCGTATCCCGGCCTGGGTCGGATTCAGGTTCTGCCTGTGGACGAAAATCACCAGGTAGACTTGCGCCGGCCGGCTTATTACCGGGCTCTGGAGAGGGAAACGCTCACCGCCGACGGCCTGGTAGTCGTTGCCGATACGCTTTCCCTACCGGGGGCGTTGCCCCTGGTAATGGGCATCCCTTTTGTGTTGCTGCGTACCCCTTACACTCCCACCTGGTGTTTTGATTTTGTCGCCAATCATCCCATGGGGCACGTGTTAGATGACCTGGCCGATCTGCCGGATCTGCTGGTCGCCATCAGGTGACGGTCACGTCCGGAAGTGACTGTCACCTGGTAGGGATGCGCAACTGTTGGCCCACGTAGATGGTGTAATTGGTCAGCCCATTGGCTTCCATGATGGCTTGCACGGTGGTGTTGTATCGTCTGGCTATGGAGTAAAGGGTATCGCCCTGGCGCACCACATAGATAATATATTGAAGTTGTGGGGTTGGGGTTGGCAAAGGGGTTTCGCCGGCTAATTGCTGCAGGCCGGCGATGGCCTCTGGACCATCGGACTTGATGGTCAAGGCGCGGGTGAATTCCTCTTTCGCCCGTTCAAGTTGTCCCTCCCGCATGAGTTTGTACCCGTAGTTGACGTGCGCTGCGTATAGCTTTTCGGTCATACCGGGATAATTGGGGTTAATCGCCAGTATCTGCTCAATTATCCTGATGACCTCTTCCCAATTCTCCGCTGCCCACGGTTCGTGCAGACTTTGGGCCAGTTGCTCTTCTGTGGTTAAAGTTGGAGACGGGATGGCGACAGCTTGTTGTAGCCCGGCTGTGGCTTCCTGTCCACCCGGTTTGATCCCCAGGGCGAGGTTGAACTGCGTGATTGCCCCGTTGTTATCCCCTTGTCCCAAAAGCTGGTAACCGTAGTTAACGTAGGCCGTGTAAAGTTTTTCCGCCATGTTATCGTAATCGGGGGCTATGGCCATGATTTGCCTGATAATGTTTATGGCCTGCGGCCAGTCGCCCGCGGCCCAGGCTGCCGCCAAGGTCTGTTCCAACTGGACTAGGTCAGTGGTTGGCGTGGGTTGCCAGGCTCCAGAGGCGTATGGCGAGGTGTAGAGGATGATGTTCATCGTGAGGGTATGGGTGCCCTCACCGGCAGCGATGTTCACGGTGGTGATGGCGAAGCTCTTGAGCGCAGCTTCTTTGATCCGGGTGACGAAATCCACCAGCCTGGACAGGTCGCCCATGGCCTGCAATTGGAAAGCCCTGATGTCGTACAGCCCCTTTTCTTCCGGCTGCGGGCCGGGTTGATTTTGCAGGCTGGTGATCTCCACACCGCTTTCTCTGGCGTATTGATAGAGCCTGTTCAACACCTCGGCCGCCTGTGGTTCGCTGAGAAAGATGCTGGATGCGGCATCCAGCGTGGCCTGGGCCGCAACCAGCTCTTGCTTCAATTGCTCAGGTATCTCCCCTTTGTTCTTTTCGGCTTCCCGCAGGTCCCTTTCGGCGGCGACCAACTGGGTGGACAGCGCATCTCTGGCGCGCAAGGGCGGCACGATAGATGACCTGACGAAGAGAAAATAGCCAAGCCCGATGATGAGCATGGCGATAATAGCCAGCAGGGTATAAAGGCTTTCTTTGGTCGGAATGAATTTTCTCCAGTTCCGCAGGTAGTTCATGGCGAACCCTGTTTCAATTCCAGCACGATCACGAATTCAACTGATTTGGATTGTAACTGTAAGACGGGTTGCCAACCCGCCTTACGGGCAGCCAGGCCCGGCAGCCTGGAAGAAAGTGCCGTCTTGGCGGTGGGAGTGGGGGTAGGAGTAGGGATGACTTCTTCCACGGTGATCCGGTACCACATATCTGGTGCGTACTGCCCCCGGTTGGTCACTTTGACCACGGCTTCCAAGTCACGGCCTATTTCTGCTTGAAATATTATTTCGGAGCTCATGTCGCCTGGCTGGCGGTCATCGTTGGTGTAAACTGTTTCGCCCACGGTCACGGTCAGCGAGGTATCTACCCCTAGCGCCAGATTGGAAGTGAAAACTCGATAGTAGCGTCCCGCCTTGGCCAGGAATTTGACCTGGTCCACGTCATTATCGGGGTAGAAGTTGTGGGTTTGGGTTTCTCCTATGGCGATAGGTCGGGGGGTGTCGTCGGGTTCATAGGAGTCGCGCCAGTCTGGGGTGGGCGTGGCGGTGATAGTCGGCGTGGGGGTGGGCGTGCCCGTGCTGGTGGGCGTCGGTATTGGTGTATCTGTGGGAGTGGGGGTGGGGGTAGGGACGACCTCTTCGACACCGATCTGATACCACATGTCCGGGCCGTATTGTCCCCGGTTGGTCACTTTGACCACGGCTTCCACGTCACGTCCCGTCGTCACCTGGAATACAACTTCAGAACTCAGGTCGCCTGGCTGGTAATCGTCATTAGTGTAGGCAGTTCCGCCTACACTCACTGCCAGAAAAGTGTCCACTCCCGGTGTCAGGTCGAAGGTGTAGACGCGGTAGTAGCGGCCCGCTTTGGCCAGGAACTTGACCTTGTCCACATCGTAGATAGGGTTAAAGTTATGGGATTGGGGCTGCCCCAGGATAATGTCTTTGGGCTGAAAGTCGTCGGTTTCGTATGCATCCACCAGGGACGGGCCTGGGGAACCCGTGGCTGAAGGGGTGGTGATTTCTGTTGGGGTTGCGCCTGGTTCCGCCGTGCTCGTCGGCGTGGCAAAGGGGGTGGCGATGGCCTGCATGGACTGGACGACCACGCGGGAGAACAGGTTTGACTCTTCGAGTGAGCGGGCGTAAGCGACGACGGCGGCGTCATCAATGGCCTGCCCATTCAGGGTGATGCGGTTGTCCGCGTGAGTAATGGACGTGAGAGCGAGTTGGGCCGGGTCGTAGTTGCCGATAGCCGCCATGATGGCCAGCCAATCGGTGCGCCCGGCCATAACCGTGGGATACGCATTTTGCAGCTTGCTGGCCGACTCCTGGATGTAAGCCAAGGTAGCCATAAGTTCCTGAGCATCAGGCGCCGGGGCATAGACCTGAGTCAGGTTGTCCTGCACGGATTTGAGGTCGGCTTCCAGACGGGTGTTATCGGCGCGGATGGCGGTGGAAATGAGGTAAAGGGGAAGGAAGAAAGTGGCCAGGCCGAGCACGATCAGCCACAGGATAATCACCCGCTGAGGCGATGGCCGGGGCGGGCGTTGTTCCGGCAGGTTACCGGGAGCCGCTAAACCGGGCGAGGGCATTTTAGCCGTCATTTAGGTCTGATCCTCTGGTGGACTTGTGTACCGTTGAGGGTTGGAAGGTTGGAAAATTGGAAGGCTGGATGGCTGGAAGGTTGGATGACAGAGTTCTGTGGATATATACTACCACGAAGAGCCTCTCTTGGCAAATTGGAGCAGCAGGACTATTTGCCCTAACCCGGTCTAGCCGGAACCAAACAGGCAAACCACAAAGGGCACGAAGGAGACCACGGCTTGTAC
>JANLFX010000034.1:26759-31793 GCA_024653325.1 Anaerolineae bacterium | reverse complement strand
CCCCGGCCCTCCCCTTCCCTCTCCGCTGCGGAGAGGGAAGGGGAGGGTGAGGGTGGGGTTAGGAGAGGTCAAAAAGCCCGAATTTAACATTGTCGAGATAGTTACAAAAGGAGTTACTGCTCTGGGCATTGGTGGAGACGTGAAGTGAGTGAGCTGAAAATCTGTGTCATCGGTGGAGGCAGCACCTATACCCCGGAGCTCATCGAAGGTTTCATCGAGAAAAGGGATGAGTTGCCGGTGAGCACTATCGTTCTGATGGACATTGATGAGAACCGATTGCGCGTGGTGGGCGGACTGACCGGGCGCATGTTACGCGCTGCCGGGGTCGGCATTGAGCTGAAGCTCACCACCCGGCGGCGAGAGGCGCTGGCGGGAGCCGACTACGTCATTACCCAGATTCGCGTGGGGGGACTGGCCTGCCGCATCCAGGATGAGAAAATCCCCCTCCAATTTGGCGTGGTGGGCCAGGAGACCACCGGTCCTGGTGGCTTTGCCAAGGCGCTGCGCACCATCCCCGTGCTCCTGGATATTGCTCACGACATAGCCGAGGTGGCTCCAGGGGCCCGCCTCATCAACTTCACCAATCCCTCAGGCATTATCACCGAGGCCCTGCTCAAATACAGCGAGGTGCCCACCATCGGCCTGTGCAACTCACCCTTCGGGTTCCAGCAGGGCATCGCCCGGCAATTGGGCGTATCCCCCGAGCGCATCCAGTTGGATTATGTGGGCCTGAACCATCTGAGCTGGATCCGCGGTGTGAAGTTGGATGGCGAGGATGTCTTCGACCGGGTGCTGGCGGGCGCTATTGCCCGCGCCGCAGCGGGCGAATTGCCCTTCTCCCCTCAGCTTCTGAAGACGTTGGGTATGCTCCCCAGTTATTACTTGAACTATTACTACAACCACGATCAGGTGCTGGACGAGCAGCGCCGGGCGGAGAAAACCCGGGGAGAGGAAGTTCAGGAGATCGAAGCCAGTCTGCTGAAACTATACGCTGACCCCAACCTGGAGCACAAACCTCAGTTGCTGGAGAAGCGGGGCGGGGCTTACTACTCCACCGTGGCTGTGGCTGTCATCAACGCCATCCATCACGATGCGGGGGAGGTACACATCGTCAACACGCGCAACGACGGCGCTTTGCCTGACCTCCCTTCGCCCTGTGTGGTGGAGCTGCCGGCCGTGATCAACAAAGGCGGCGCGCAAGCGGTTCCCGTGGCCCCCATGCCTCCGGCCATCCGCGGCCTCACCCAGGCCGTCAAGGCTTATGAGGAATTGACGGTGCTGGCGGCGGTGAAAGGAGACGAGCAGGCAGCTTTACAGGCGCTTCTGGCTCATCCCCTGGTGCCCTCTTTTGCCGTAGCCCAAAGGCTGTGGACGGCTATCAAAGAAGCCAACCGGGCTTACCTACCCCAATTCGTCACCTGAGGAGGCATGATATGAGTCTCGTTCTAGGCGTGGACGCTGGTGCAACCAAGACCTTCGCTCTGGTCGCCGATGAGAGGGGCCGCATCCTGGGTTTTGGTCAGGGTGGGCCGGGCAATCACCAGGTGGCCGGGCTGAAACCGGCCCTGGCCGAGATCAGACGATCCTGCGAGGAGGCTTTGACCCGGGCTGGTGTGTCGCCCCCCGTGGATTTCGGCTTTTTCGGCCTGGCCGGAGCCGACCTGCCCGTGGATTTCGCTCTCCTTATCCCGGCTATCGAGGGGATGAGTCTGGCCCGGCGGGTGCGCATCAAAAACGATACTATGGTCGCCCTGCGAGCTGGCCTCAAACGCAGTTGGGGGGTGGCTGTCATCTGTGGCACCGGCTTCAACGCCGGCGGCATCGGCCCTGACGGGCGGGAGGTGCAACTGCCGGGTTTGGGGATACTGTCGGGCGATTGGGGCGGGGGCGGCGACATAGCTCAGGAGGTGATCCGCCTTGTCTGCCGCGCCTGGGACGGGCGGGGCCAACCCACCGCGCTGACGGAGATGGTGCTGGCTGCCCTGGAATTCCCCTCGGTGGAGGAGCTGATCTCCCAGCTCTACCAGAGCCAGCTTGACTACTATCCCGGCCAGTTCGACCAGCGCCGTTTGCTGGCCCTGGTACCCCTGGTCTTCGAGGCGGCCTATGCTGGGGACCAGGTGGCCCAGGATTTGCTGGTACGGGTGGGGACCGAGGTAGGCGTCACGGCCAACGCCATCATCCAGCGGCTGGGAGTGGAAGGCACTGATGTAGAAGTGGTGCTGGGGGGTAGCGTCTTCAAGGGCAAAGGCCCGCTGCTGGTGGACACGGTGACCCAGGTGGTACACCGCGTCGCTCCGCGGGCTGCCATCGTGCTCTCGGAGTTTGAACCGGTGGTGGGGGCAGTCTTTCTGGCTTTGGAAGATCTGGGAGTGAAGGTTAACGAGTCCGTCTACGCTCACGTGCGGGCCAGCCTGCCCCATGAACTGAGAGGCTGTCCAAAAATTCAATTTGGCGTAACCGAGTGACAATCTATGCAAGGAGAATTTATGCGTTACGGATACTTTGATGATCAGCGCCGTGAATACGTCATCACCCGACCTGATACCCCTCTGCCCTGGATCAATTATCTGGGGTGCGAGGCTTACTTCGGCATTATCTCCAACACCGCTGGCGGCTATTCTTTTTACCGCGATGCACGGCTGCGACGCATCACCCGCTACCGCTACAATAACGTCCCCCTGGACTGCAGCGGACGCTACATCTACCTGCGGGACAACAATACGGGGGAGTTCTGGTCCCCTTCATGGCAACCCACGCGCCATAACCTGGAGAGCTACACCTGTCGCCACGGCCTGGGCTACACTATCATCGGCTCCAGCTACCAGGGGATTGAAGCCCAAACCCGCTACTTCGTCCCTTTGGGCGACAGCCTGGAAATCTGGCAGCTCACGCTGACCAACCGGCGTCAGGAACTCGCCAACCTCTCAATTTTCTCCAGCATCGAGTTCTGTCTGTGGGATGCCCAGGACGACGCCACTAACTTTCAGCGCAATTTCAGCATCGGTGAAGTCGAGGTTGAGGACGGGGTCATCTACCATAAAACGGAGTACCGCGAGCGGCGCAATCATTTTGCCTTCTTTGCCTGCTCCGCAGAGCTGGCCGGGTTCGACACGCAGCGCGACATGTTTCTAGGGCCTTATCGGGGTTGGGACAATCCGGCCGCGGTCGAGCGCGGTCAATCGTTCAACTCCGTGGCCCATGGCTGGGCGCCAATGGGTTCGCACCACGTCAAACTCACCCTGGAGCCCGGCGGAACCCGCCAGATCATCTTTCTGCTGGGCTACCACGAAAACCCTCCCGACCAGAAATTCGATCCTTCCGATTCACAGCGGATCAACAAGCGAACGGTCAAGCCCATCATCGCCAAATATCTGGATGGAGGCAACGTCGAGGCGGCCTTCGAAGCTCTCCGCGCCCACTGGGATCATTTGTTGGGCCTCTTCCTGGTGGAAACTCCGGACATACACACGAACCGCATGGTCAACATCTGGAATCCTTACCAGTGCATGGTTACTTTCAATCTATCGCGTTCGGCCTCGCTCTTCGAGTCGGGTATCGGGCGCGGCATGGGTTTCCGGGATTCCAATCAAGACCTGTTGGGCTTTGTGCACATGATCCCGGAACGAGCTCGCCAGCGCCTTTTGGACCTGGCCAGCACCCAACTGGAGAACGGTGGCGCATATCACCAATTCCAGCCGCTAACCAGGCGGGGTAACGATGCCATCGGCAGCGGTTTTAACGATGATCCCCTGTGGCTGATTTTGAGCACGGCTGCTTACCTGAAGGAAACCGGCGACTGGAGCATTCTGGATGAGCCGGTGGCATACGATAGTCGGCCGGGTACTGAAGAGGTGCTTTACGAGCATTTACGTCGTAGCCTGCGTTACACGCTGGATCGGTTGGGACCGCATGGACTGCCGTTGATCGGCCGCGCCGACTGGAATGATTGTCTGAACCTGAATACCTTTTCTGCTGAGCCCGGCGAATCCTTTCAGACCGCTACTCACTGGGATGGGAAGGTGGCGGAGTCGGTGCTGATTGCCGGCTTATTCGTTTTGGCGGCCAAAGAACTGGCTGCCATCGCTCGGTGGCGCGGGGGTGAGGACGAAGCCCGGCATTATTTAGAGGCCGCGACCAGGATGGAAGCCGTCATTCTGGAGCATGGCTGGGATGGCGAGTGGTTTTTGCGTGCTTATGATCATTTTAGCCAGAAGGTTGGTTCTCGTGAGTGTAAAGAGGGCCAGATATTCATCGAACCCCAGGGTATATGTATCATCGCCGGTATTGGTCTGCGCGATGGGCGGGCGGAGAAAGCCCTGGCCGCCGTGGAATCACGGCTGGCCACGTCTCATGGCCTCGTCCTGCAACAGCCTGCTTACTCGCGATATTATCTGCACCTGGGCGAAATCTCATCCTACCCCCCAGGCTACAAGGAGAACGCGGGCATCTTCTGTCACACTAACCCCTGGATCATGATTGCCGAGGCGATGCTGGGCCATGGCGACCAGGCCCACGATTATTATCTGCGGATCAACCCTTCGGCGCGAGAAGAGATCAGTGAGGTGCACCGCTGCGAGCCCTACGTGTACGCGCAGATGATCGCCGGGCGCGATGCCCCCACCCATGGCGAGGCCAAGAATTCCTGGCTGACCGGCACGGCGGCCTGGAACTATGTGGCCATCACTCAATGGATTTTGGGCATCCGTCCCACCTACGAGGGTCTGCAAATCGCACCGGTGCTCCCCCGGGACTGGTCCGGTTTTACAACGCAAAGAGTCTTTCGCGGCGTGACATACCACATCACCGTGGAACGAGTCGGGCCGGGGAACAACGTCTCTTTGAAGGTAGATGGTCAGCCGGTGGAGGGGAACATTGTTCCTCTGCCGCCCGCCGGACAGGATGAGGTGACGGTTCAGGTCACCATAACTTAACAGCCCTTCACGCCGTGAGTGGTTTGCAGAAGCCCCCTGCCAACGGCGGGGGAGCCAAGAAGCCCCCTGCCAACGGCGGGGGAGCCATCACCGCTGCCGG
>JANLFX010000034.1:0-26659 GCA_024653325.1 Anaerolineae bacterium | reverse complement strand
ACGGTCGGTAGCGTCGGGGCTTGCCCCCGACGTCCGCGTCCGCGTGAGGGGCTTGCGGGAAGCCCCCGCCAACGGCAGGGGAGCCATCACCGCTGCCGGACGGTCGGTAGCGTCGGGGCTTGCCCCCGACGTCCGCGTCCGCGTGAGGGGCTTGAACGAAGAGCAAATACATCGCAGAACAGGGAGACAAACATTGAGCAAACAAATGCATACTTTTCCTGAAGGATTCGTGTGGGGAGCGGCCACCTCGTCCTATCAAATCGAGGGGGCCTGGGATGAAGACGGCAAAGGAGAGAGTATCTGGGACCGTTTCTGTCACACCTCCGGCAAAGTGGACAATGGCGACATAGGCGACGTCGCCTGCGACCACTATCACCGCTGGCCGGAGGACGTGGCTCTGATGAAGGAAATCGGCCTGCAAGCCTATCGCTTCTCCATCTCCTGGCCCCGCATCCTGCCCCAAGGTCGTGGCCCCATCAATCAGCCAGGGCTGGGCTTCTACGACCGGCTGGTGGACGCCTTGCTGGAGGCGGGCATCACCCCCTTCGCCACTCTTTATCACTGGGACCTGCCCCAGACCCTGCAAGATCACGGCGGCTGGCCCGCCCGTCCGACCGCCGAGGCTTTCGTCGAGTACGCGGATGTTGTCTCGCGGCGCTTAGGCGATAGAGTGAAACAGTGGATCACCCTCAATGAGCCTTTCGTCAGCGCCTTCCTCGGCTATCTGGAAGGCAGTCACGCGCCAGGCCACACTGACCTGGACGAGATGCTGGCCGCGGCGCACCACCTGCTGCTGGCCCACGGCTGGGCCGTCCCCGTCATCCGCCGCAGCAGTTCGCAGGCGCAGGTGGGCATCGTTCTGAACCTGGGGCCCTGTATCCCCGCGTCTCCCAGCGTAGCCGACCGGGCCGCCACCTGGCGAGAGGACGGCATCCTCAACCGCTGGTACCTCAACCCCCTGGCCGCCCGCGGTTACCCGGCAGACATCGTCCGGCACTACGGACGCCCTATGGATTTCGTGCAGGCCAACGACCTGGAGACCATCGCCGTCCCGCTGGACTTCGTGGGCTTGAACTATTACACCCGTCGCATCGTGCGCAGCAGCGAGGTGCCTGAGGCCAGAAACCTGCCGCGCACCGTCTTCCCCAACCGCGAGCACACCGAAATGGGTTGGGAGGTCTATCCCGAGGGCCTGTACGAACTATTGGGCCGGTTGCACTTTGAGTACCGCTTCCCGGCGATCTATGTCACCGAGAACGGCGCAGCTTATGCCGACCAGGTGGGTCCCGACGGACGAGTGGACGACCCACAGCGCGTGGCGTACTTCAAAGCCCACTTGAAACAGGCAGCCCGCGCCATCAGGGCCGGGGTACCGCTGCGCGGTTACTTCGCCTGGTCCCTTCTGGACAACTTTGAGTGGGCCTACGGTTACTCCAAACGCTTCGGCCTGATTTATGTGGACTTTTCCACCCAGCAGCGCATTCTGAAGAGCAGCGCTCACTGGTACCGGCGCGTCATCGCCGCCAATGCTGTAATAGATTAGGCGTCAGGTGCGACGCACTGCAGAAGTGCGTCGCACTTCTAAAGTTGAGGAGGCGCGGTCATGGACTACGGGTATTTCGATGACGAGCATCGAGAATACGTCATCACCAACCCCAAAACGCCGACTAAGTGGATTAACTACATCGGCACCCTGGCCTTCGGCGGGTTTGTGGACCACACCGGCGGGGCGTTAATCTGCAAGGAAGACCCGGCGCTCAATCGCATCACCAAGTACATCACCCAACTACCCTCGGCGGAATTCAAGGGAGAGACCCTTTACCTCCGCTTTCGAGAGGGGAAGGGGTACAAGGTCTTCTCGCCCTTCTTCGTCCCTACCCTGGACTCTTACGACCTATACGAGTGCCACGTCGGGCTGGGCTATACTCGCATCGTCTCCGAATTCTACGGCCTCAGAACCGAGGTGACCATCTTCGTCCCCTGGGGCGGTTCCCAGGAGATTCGGGACATACGCATCACCAACATTTCCTCCCGCCCCTTGGAGATTGATGCCATTCCCGTGGTCGAATACACCCATCCAGACGCCCTCAAGCAGCTCACCAATGCCGATTGGGTACCGCAGACCATGCAGAGCAAAGCCCATCGCGAGGAAGGGGGACTGCTCATCCTTACCCAATACCCTTTCATGTTCAAAGACATGCGCATCAACTATTTCACTTCCAATCGCCCCGTCTCCTCGTTCGAATCCGACCGCCGGCGCTTTCTGGGGGACAATGAATACGGCACCTGGGCCAACCCGCTCAGTCTGCAACAAGACGAGCTGGGCAACTACGAGGCCCAGCGAGGCGATAACATCGCTGCCCTGCTGCACCATCTGGGCCTCATCCAGCCCGGCGAGACCGTCCAATTGATTACCCAGTTGGGGCAGGCCGCCAGCCTCGCCCAGGCGCAAGTCTCCATCCACCGGTATCGAGACCCGAAGCAGGTAACCCAGGCCCTCGGAGAACTGGCGGATTTCTGGGATCAGTACCTCTCCAAATTCCAGGTAGAAACGCCCGATCCCGCGGTGAATAGCCTGCTCAACATTCACAACCCCCGCCAGTGCTACATCACCCTCAACTGGTCCCGCTACCTCTCCCTCTATCAACTCGGCTATGGGGCCAGGGGCATCGGCTTCCGCGATAGCTCCCAGGACGTGATGGGTGTTCTCGCTGGCGCCCCGACCCAGGCCCAGGGCCTGATACGCCAGCTCCTCCAGGTCCAGAAGCGAGACGGTTCGGCCATGCATCAGTTCAATCCCCTGACCATGGTCGCCAACGAAGGGGATTCCCGCGAAGTGGAAGACGCCCCCAAGTACTACAGCGACGACCATCTATGGATCGTGTTGGCCGTCACCGCCTACCTGAAGGAGACGAGCGACCTCGCCTTCCTGGACGAGGTCCTGCCCTACTACGAAAAAGACAGGGAAGGACAACCTCTCGCCTCCGGCACGGTGCTCGATCACCTGCGGCGAGCCATCGAGTTCACCTGGCAGGACGTGGGAGCACACGGGCTGCCGCTGCTGGGTTTCGCCGACTGGAATGACACGGTCAACCTGCGCCGGGGAGCCGAATCCCTTTTCACCGCCAACCTGTTCGGCAGAGCCCTGCTGGAAATGATCGAATTGAGTCAGCACCTGGGCGATGCAGAATCCGCCGCCCGCTACAGGCAATGCTACGAGACGATGAAGCAACGGGTAAACGAGCACGCCTGGGATGGGGAGTGGTATGTGCGCTACTTCGACGCCGACGGCACTCCCCTGGGCTCGCGCCACAATACCCACGGGCAGATTTACACCAACGGCCAATCATGGCCGGTTATCTCCGGCTTCGCCCCGCCCGACCGGGCGCGGGCGGCCCTGGACGCTGTCTACCGCCGCCTCAACACCTCCAAAGGCATCAAACTCAGCACGCCGGGCTACAACGGCTTCGACCCGGCCAAGGGCGGGATCACCACCTATCCGCCGGGAGCCAAAGAGAACGGCGGCATCTTCCTCCACACCAACCCCTGGGTCATCATCGCCGAGACGATGCTGGGTAACGGAGAGCGGGCCTGGGAGTACTACAGTCAGATCAACCCCGTGGCCAAAAACGACCAAATTGACGAATACGAATGCGAACCCTACGTCTTTCCCCAGAACATCCTGGGCGATGAACATCCCCAGTTTGGCCTGGCCCGCAACAGTTGGCTCACCGGCACCGCCTCTTGGGCCTACCAGGCCGCCACCCAGTATATCCTGGGCATCAGGCCAGCTTATGATGGGCTACAAATTGATCCGTGCATCCCCAGGAGATGGGACGGCTTCAAGGTTACCAGAACCTTTAGAAATGCGCTCTACCAGATCGAGGTGAGAAATCCTGACCGTGTCTGTAAAGGCGTGCGTTCAATCAAGGTAGATGGCGAAGATGTTCAGGGCAACATAATGCCCGTTTTCTGTGATGGGCAAATCCATCGGGTGGAAGTGGTCATGGGCTAGCAGAGGCCCAATCGTTTACACGGAATTTACCCTTTGTCCCGGCAAACTATTGTATAATAACAGTAGTTTGCCATTGTTTATTAAGCGGGATTGTTCTCGTTGATGGGTGAGAGTGTCTGATTATCGGATTTTGCCAATAGCTATCGTATTGCATGAAGGAAGGGAAAAATCATGTTTCCAGAAACGCTCTTAAACGTGCAAGAAGTCGCCGAATTCCTGCGGGTGAACGCCACCACAGTCTATACCTGGGCCCGGCAGGGTCAGTTGCCGGCGATCAAGATAGGGCGGAGATGGCGCTTCCGGCAGTCCGATCTGGAAATGTGGTTGGATCAGAACAGGCAGGATGCCCAGGCCGGGGATCACGCCCTTTCGGACTCTGAGACATAGGCCGGGTGGGGCATCCGGTTATGTACACACTCCCGGCAATGCAAGGGAGAACGTCACCATGTCAGATTCGCTTATCGGCAAGAAAATCGGCAAATATCAGATAGTGGAACATCTTGGGCGGGGAGGGATGGCCGAGGTCTACAAAGCCTATCAGCCGGCTTTGGACCGCTACGTGGCTATCAAACTATTGCACTCTTTTCTCGCTGAGGACAAGAATTTCCTGAACCGTTTTCAGCGCGAAGCCAAGGCGGTGGCCCAGCTCCGGCATCCCAACATTGTGCAACTATACGACTTTGACGTGGCCGATGGCATTTACTATTATATGGTGATGGAGTTTGTGGATGGCGACACCCTGAAAGATAGATTGGAGGAGCTCAATGGCAAACACCAGCTTATGCCTTTGGTGGAGGCGATTCGCATCATCCGCGAGGTAGCCTTAGCGCTCTCTTACGCCCATAGCCATAATATGGTCCATCGGGATGTCAAACCGTCCAATGTAATAATTGATCGGGAGAACCGCGTCGTTCTGACCGATTTCGGCATCGCCAAAATACTGGGCAGCCCCCAATACACTGCCAGCGGAGGGATGACCGGCACACCTTCTTACATGTCGCCCGAGCAGGGGCTGGGAGTGCCTGGCGATGCGCGTAGTGATATTTATTCGCTGGGCACCATGTTTTTCCAAATGGTAACCGGTCGGCTCCCGTATGAGGCAGACACCCCGGTGGCCATCGTCCTGAAGCACATCAACGATCCGCTTCCTGTGCCCAGCCGCTTCAATCCGAGCCTGCCGCCGGATATTGATCGCATCATTTTCAAGGCCATGACCAAGAATCCCTACGATCGTTATCAGACGGCGGAAGAGTTCATCGTCCAGTTGGATCAAATCAAGGTCGGCGGGCCCTTTCGCGATTCTTCTCAGTCAATGCTCGCTCCCAGTATGCCGGCTGACCTGACCGGGCAGACGGTGACCATCTTCTCACCTGTTCCACCTCCACCGCCGTCAGCTCCTTCGACCGTCACTGTGCTGACCAGTATCGTCCGGTTATCACCCTATGTTCTGTCCCCCGGTAACGTCGCTCAAAGCCCCGCAGACTTGCCGGCCATGTGTGATGCTGACTGGGATCGGGCCGTAGATCATTTTGCCAGGGGTTACATTACCGGCTGGTTGCGTGAGGGGGTGAGGGCTCTGCGGGCTGCTCACCAGCATGGCCTGGCCGACGATTTGGAATTAATGGCCGTTCGGGGGGAGGCTATTATCCAACGTCTCCAAAATGGCGATGACATCGCCCGCAGTGCCGGCCTGGAAGAATTTCTGGAGTTGATGGGTGCAGCCGCACCGGTTATGGACATCTCTTCCCCAATGCTGCTTCTGCCGGCGTTAGGAGTGGGGGAGGCCGGGCGACCGGTTACTTTCAACGTATCCAACAAGGGGCGCGGTTACCTTTTTGGCACAATCTTGTCCCGAGTGCCATGGCTCAAAGTTACACCAACTTACTTCGGGTGCAAAGCGGGGGAGTGCTGCTCGGTGACAGTCACTCCAGATCTGAGTGGTTTGCCGGCTGGGCGCATCCGCTCCGAAGCTGGTCTTGAAATTCGCAGTGTGGGCGGTGATTATTGCCTGCCAGTTCAGGTAGACATCCTGCCATCGGTGTTGGAGGTAGATGATGCTCCTCTCGATTTCGGTGAGGTGGGTCAGGGAGAGGTGGCCCAGACGATATTTACTGTGGGCAACAGTGGGCGGGGTTACCTTATCGGCAGGGTTCGCTGCCGGGTGCCATGGTTGACGGCGTCGCCGGAAGAGTTCAGGGTCCCAGCCGGGGACCGGGTCCAGATTACTGTGCAGGTTGATTCTGAAGTGCTCGCGCCCGGCGAAGTGGCCCATGCCTGGGCCCTGGTGATGGAAAGCAACGGTGGCCACGCTGTCCTGGGAGTCCAGATGAGAGTGCTATCACCGCGTCTGAAAGTTGAGCCGGCCCAGTTGGACCTGGGCATTGTGGACCTGGCCCAACCCAGGGTGCAGAAAAATGTGGAGTTGATGGTAAGCAACGCCGGCCCCGGTGTACTGAGCGGAGCAGTGATGGTCGAGAACGACTGGCTGGTGGTCGAACCGGCAGCTTTTCGTTGTCGTAGCGGGGAATCTCAGCGGCTGCATCTATCAACGACCCAATTGAGAACCGGTGACCACCGCCAACTAGTTCGTCTGGTTTCCAACGCGGGTTTGGTGGAGGTGCCAGCCCTGTTGCGGGTGCACTTCTCCCTGGAACCAGAGATGGTATACATCCCGGCCGGTGAGTTTCTGAGAGGAAGTAAGGAGCAGGATAGGAGAGCCTCGGCATCCGAGAAGCCCCAAAGTTGGGTTTATCTGACGGAATATTGGATCGGCAAGTATCCGGTGACCAATGCCCAATACGCTGTCTTCGTGGAAGCCACAGGACACCGGCCTCCGGAGCATTGGATTGAGGGCCGTCCTCCGGCGGGAAAAGAGAACCACCCGGTGGTAAACGTGAGCTGGTGGGACGCCCTGGCCTATTGTCGCTGGCTTTCAGAAGTAACGGGCAAGCAGTACCGACTGCCCACAGAAGCCCAGTGGGAGAAGGCAGCCCGCGGCACCGACGGACGGCTGTATCCCTGGGGCAACAGGTGGGATAAGCGGAGATGCAATACAGCGGAGAGTGGGGAGAGAGGCACGACTCCGGTGGGCATGTACAGCCCGGATGGCGATAGTCCCTATGGGTGCGCAGACATGGCCGGGAACGTGTTAGAGTGGGTGGCTGATTGGTATCGCAGTGACTATTATGCTCGCTCCTCAATCTTTCAGGACCCCTGTGGCCCGTCCTCAGGGGCGGTGAAAGGGTTACGAGGCGGTTCATGGGCTACCAGTCGTTGGAGTGCCCGTTGCGCTAACCGTCACTATGGCAATCGGAAGGCTATCAGTCCAGAGGCCGGTTTCCGCTGTGCCCTGGTATAGGGGACGGGTGCCAAACCCGTCCCCTACTTATTTCTCAGGGTTGCGACCTCTGGGAAGCCGTTGTATAATTTATCAGCCGGTGATGTGAGTCGCTGGTATTGACAAATTTATCTCACGCAAAGACGCCAAGGGCGCAAAGTTTTCTCTGCGTTCCTTCGGCTACGCTCGGGACAGGTCTCAGCACCTCGGCGGTGAAAACTTGACTCATTAATCAAAGATCCGGTTATGAAGATGGCTGGTCAGGTAACAAACTCGACCTGCCATTACTTTTCTCATGGCAAAAGGGGTCATTTATGCGCGTTCTGAGACGGCTTTTTCTGTTTGTCATTCCTTATTGGAAAACTTTGCTGGTTGACTCTTTTCTCCTGCTTGGGCGAGCGGGTATAGAACTGATACCACCCCTCTTTTACAAAGCGATTGTGGACGAGGTTATCGGCACCCGAGACCTGACCCGTCTGGGCGTGTTCGCCGGGGCACTGGTGGGCACGTATGTGCTGCAGGCACTGATCAACATCGGCGACATGTACATCCGCCACGCCCTGGGCGAGCGGTTTATCCTGGATCTGCGGGTGCGCCTCTACGCTTACCTGCAACGCCTGTCGCTGTCTTTCTTTGAACGCACCTCTACCGGCGAGCTGATGTCGCGGGTGACCAATGATGTCAACGCGCTGGAACAGTTCGTTACCCACGGGTCGGCTCTGACGGCCGTGGACTTGTTGCGGCTGGTGGGCTCGGCCTTTGTGCTTTTGTTGTTGGACTGGCGGCTGGCTCTGTTAGTGCTTCTGCCCGTGCCAGTGCTGGCCGTGTCCTTGCGTTATTTCAACACCCGCGTGCGTCCCATCTACCGCCGCGTGCGCGACCGGCTGGGAGACGTCAATGCCCGGCTGCAGGACAACCTGTCCGGCATTCGAGTCATCCAGTCTTTTGGACAGGAGGAGCGGGAACTGGAGCGTTTCGCCAGTGAAAGCGAGAATTATTATCGGGCGCGGGTGCAGGGCATCCGTTACTGGTCCACCTTCTTCCCGGCCATGGGCTTTGTAGCCTCCATGGGTTCGGTAATCGTGCTGGCCGTCGGGGCGTTGATGGTCCTGCGCGGCGAACTTTCGCTGGGTACGATGGTTGCTTTTCTGTCTTACATCACTTCATTTTACGAACCCATCAACCGTCTGACGGAGGTAGACAATGTTTTCCAGGAAGCCATTGCCGCCGGGGAGCGCATTTTCGAACTGCTGGATGCGACAGCGGAAATCAAGGACACGCCTGACGCGATAGAGCTTTCTCACGTCCAGGGCGAAGTCGCCTTTCACAACGTGTGTTTTCGCTATAACACAGGTGACGAGGTGCTCCAGGACGTATCTTTTCAGATGAGGCCTGGTGAGATGGTGGCTTTAGTTGGCCCCAGTGGTGCGGGCAAGACCAGCATCGCCAATCTGCTTTGCCGTTTCTACGATCCCATTCGCGGGCAGATTACTCTGGATGGGCACGACCTGCGAAAGATCAAGCTGGCCTCCTTACGCGATCAGGTGGCCGTGGTATTACAAGATACGTTTCTTTTCAACACCACCGTTCGGGAGAATCTGCTCTATGGCAAGCCGGATGCCACCGAAGAGGAATTGATCGCGGCGGCGCGGGCTGCCTACGCCCACGATTTTATTGAAGCATTGCCCGAGGGCTACGATACCGTGATCGGTGAACGCGGCGTCAAGCTGAGCGGCGGGCAGAAGCAACGCCTGGCTTTGGCGCGGGCTATCCTGGCCGACCCGCGCATCCTCATCCTGGACGAGGCCACCTCTTCGGTGGACGCTGAGGCGGAGTACCTGATCCAACGGGCGCTGGAATCGGTGTTGAAAGGCCGTACCGCCCTGGTCATTGCTCACCGGTTGAGCACCATTCGTAATGCGGACAAGATCATTGCTCTGGAGGATGGGCGCATTATCGAGGTGGGCGATCACCGGGAGTTGATGCAGCGCGGCGGCCTTTACAGCCAGCTCTACCGTCGCCAGTTGGAATTGGCTGCTACGGAGGAGGACAAGTAGTCTCTCATCAACAACAGGGTTGGTGCCTTTTTTCTTCACTGTTGAGGGCGCGGAGTTCGCAGGGACTTTAGTATTCCTCAGCGTTCTCGGCGGTTTCTGCGGTTGGAATCCGGTTGCGGCAGGAGGTTGGGCTATGATCGGTCAGGTGGATAGGAAGTCTAAATTCCTGGGCGGAATGGTGGGCAGCGCGCTGGGCGACGCCATCGGCGAACTGGCTTTTCGGGGCCTCGGAGAGGCGGAGTTGCGGGCGGAAATAGAACGGAGGAGTAAGCTCGTTTACACGGACGATACGGCCATGGCGATCGGTCTGGCGGAGTCCATTGTCCAGACAGGGCGACTGGATGAGCAGTACCTGGGGGATACATTCCGGACGAACTTCGAGCGCGAGCCTTGGCGGGGGTACGCCTCGGGCCCGCCCACTGTTTTCCATCTGGTGGAAAGATATCGTATCTCATACTCGGAGGCGGCGCGCAGCCTGTTCGGTGGGCAGGGCTCGTTTGGGAACGGGGCCGCCATGCGCATTGCGCCGGTCGGGTTGTTCTTTCACGATGCACCAGACCTGTACGAGCAGGCCTGCATTTCAGCGGTGGTGACGCATGCCCACCCCATTGGCATGGACGGTGCGGCTGTGCTGGCCTGCGCCGTCGCGCAGGCGGTGAAGTTGGACCCGCAAACATCGTTCCCTTTTGAGAATTTCTGGCAAGGGCTCATTGAGTATGCCCGGACGCCGGCAATGCAGGATAAGTTGAAGCTGATCAGGATGTTGATCGCCGAGGATGTACCCCCATTTGAGGCGGCGGAGAACCTGGGGCGCAGTGTGGCCGTGCACGAATCGTTGCCCTTCGCTCTCTATGCGTTCTTCCGCCACCCCGGGTCTTTTGAGGAATGCCTTTTCTGCGCTATCCTGCACGGTGGTGATCGGGACACGCTGGGGGCGATGGCCTGCGCTGTCTCGGGGGCTTATCTGGGGATTGAGGCCATCCCGGCAGCCTGGCGGGAGAAACTGGAGAATGGCCGATACATCGAGGAATTGGCGTTTAAACTCGCCGAGATGAGCGTAGGTCGGGTTGGCAACCCGACACGCTGACGGCGATGAGGTCAGGAAGGCGTATTATGGCTTACAATTTCGACCAGCTTATTGACAGGCGCCACTCTGACAGCGAGAAGTGGCACTATTACGGCGATGACGTGTTGCCCTTGTGGGTAGCAGACATGGATTTTATGTCGCCGGAGCCGGTTATCCATGCGCTTCGCCAAAGGGTGGAGCATGGCGTGTTTGGTTATGGCATGGAGCCGCCGGAGCTTCGGGAGGTCATCGTGGACCGGCTGCGAGGTCTGTATGGCTGGCAGGTGTCAGCCGAAGCGTTGATCTTTTTGCCGGGGGTTGTATCCGGTTTCAACCTGGCCTGCCGGGCCGTGGCTTCCCCCGGAGAGGGAGTCCTGGTGCAAACGCCAGTCTATCCTCCCATACTCAAGGCCCCGGTCAACGCCGGGCTTATCCGCGACGAGATGGAATTGACACGGCAGGCGGACGGGCGTTACGTGGTTGATTATGACGTCTTCGAACAGACTATCACCGACCGAACCCGTATTTTTATCCTGTGCAACCCGCACAACCCGGTAGGACGGGTATTCCGGCGGGACGAGTTGGAGCGGATGGCCGAGATATGTCTGCGGCACCACGTGGTCATCTGCTCGGACGAAATCCACTGCGACCTGGTGTTTCAAGGCAGCCGACACCTGCCCATTGCTGCTCTGGCTCCGGAGATAGCGAAGCGGACTATCACATTGATGGCTCCGAGCAAGACTTACAACATAGCCGGTCTCAATTGTGCGGTGGCCATCGTCGAGAACGACGAACTCCGGACAAGGTTGCTCGCGGTCCGGGCGGGTCTGGTTGGGGGAGTGAACATCATGGGCTATACTGCGGCTTTGGCTGCTTACCGCGATGGACAGCCGTGGCTGGAGGAGGTGCTGCGCTACCTGGAGGACAACCGCGATTTTCTACTCCGGTACGTGGGTGAGCACCTGCCGGGCATTTCCATGAGTAAACCGGAGGGAACGTATCTGGGCTGGCTTGATTGCCGCCGGGCAGGCATCCCCGGCAATCCGCACGAGTTCTTTCTGCGAGAGGCCAGGGTGGCCCTGAACGACGGCGCGGATTTTGGGCAAGGGGGCGAAGGATTCGTCCGGCTGAATTTTGGCTGCCCGCGCTCGACGTTGGTGGAAGCGCTGGACAGGATGAAAGCCGCTTTGCGCCAGGGCGCAGGCTCAGGCTGCGGATAAAGTGCCAGTCACCTCATTCACTGAGCATCTCCAAAAAGGCCTGCACGCGGGTGCGAACCTGCCCCGCTGCCGGGGTCTGCTCGGTCTCCAGGTGCAGGAGAGGCACGCCGGCCGCTTCCAGGTCTGCCTTGACCAACACGTAGTCGAAGGCGTGGGGATCGCAGAACTTGGGCAGGACGAAGATCACCCCATCGGCTCCCGCCTCTTCAACTTTGTGGCGCAGATACGTGCCGCGTGGCATCCCGGTGTGGTATTTAGTCGGACATGGCAGACGGTTCAAAATGCGGTCGGCCATGGCTTCCAGGGGATCGCCCTCTTCGGCCACGTGCCCGGCGAAAGAGCGGGTACCGGTGCACAGGTCATCGTCGGCCACCCGCGCGCCCAATTCATCCAGAACGGCGAGCAGCGTGGCATCGTCCAGCACCGCTCCGACGAGCATCACTCGCGGGCTGCCCGGTCTGGACGGGGCGCTCTCCAAATCCTCCACCAGTTCCGCCAGCAGAGGGACGAACAGCTCCGGGGGCATTTTTGCCCCGGCATCCACCGTAGCATAGAACTCCACTGCCGTCAACCGGTCCCGGAGCACGTGCAGCCGGTCCAGCAGACGGCGTTTTTCGTTGTACAGGGCGATGCTGGCTTTCAAGGCTTCGTCGCTGACCGGGCATCCGCTGCGTTCGGCCAGGGAAGAGCGGAATCGGGCCAATTCGGCGATCAGATAAGGGCGCGCGTTAGGCGAGGTCAGATTGACGGGCATCATGAATGTTTCTACCCAGCCGCCTAGCCTGGTGTTGATGGCCCACAGGTCGGCCAGGGCCTGCATGGTATCGCAGGTGTGCGCGAAAACCATCCCGGCCAGAAAATGTAGTTCGCCGCGCAGGTGTTGATCCAGTGCGCTGCGGCACAGGGCACAGGTGTAGCTTTGCAGGTGGGCATCGGCATGGATGGGCACTTGCGGTGTGGTACGTATCCGCACAGGAACGAAACCCGCTGCGTGAATCATTTCCTCGGGCACGTAGGTGCATGTGTAACCTATTGCCCTGTGATCCGGATAGCTTTCCGGCCAGGCGATAAGGGGGGTACGGGCGGCAGCCAGGAACTGGTTAAGGGGTAAGTCCTCTGCGGTCATCTCTTCCTCGGTGATTTCAAGATTCCAGGTGTGTCCGGCGGGCTTTTATCTCCTGGCGATGGGCCAGGAAGCGCTCGCCAGAGGGGATGATCCATTCCTCGACGAACTGGCGCATCCCGCGTGGCGTCCAGTGACCCTCGTATCCGGTGGAATCGTCGAAGGCCAGGCGAATCCCGTCCTCCGTGTGTTCGATGCGTGCCTGCAAGCCGCACATTGGGCAGGTGGCGCGGTCGGCGGACAGAGTGAAGAAGTCACTGTGGCACACCGGGCAGACGTTGGTTTCAGGGGTTGGTGGAGAACCTTCCTCTTGGGTCAGTTGCCGGCCCAGGTCATGCACTCGTTCCATCAGGGCGTCGTCGAGGAGCACTTCGCCCGGGCCGGGGGTGTAGCAAGCCAGGCTGTTCACCCTGGTGAAGCCGAATCCTTGCAGAAAAGTGACCAGGAAGGGCAGGGCCGTACCCCGCCAGGGACGCAGGCCGGAGACGCTCAACGCCAGGCCGGGTTTGGGCTGTTGGGTCAGCTCATCCAGGTAGGGCACCATCATCAACATGCGGTCCAGGATCAGTTTAACGGCTCCCGGCGGGCCGAGGATATAGGTTGGCGCGGCCAGCACGGCAGCGTCGGCGGTGCGCAAGCGATCAATGAGCGTGAACATATCGTCGTCCAGCGGACAGGGTTCACGTTTGATGGCGCAGCGCATACAGCCGATGCACGGTTCAATGTGCAGGTCGGTCAGGCGCAGCAGGTCTGTCTCGGCGCCGGCCTCTTGTGCGCCAAGCAGTGCCTGACGGGCCAGCACCTCGCTGTTGCCCCATTTCCGTGCCGAACCAATCAATCCCAAGACAGTGGTCATTTGTACCTCCGATGGCCTTCAGCACCAGCCTAAAGAGCCGGTGCTGGTCTCCAGCGCCGCCGGTTCACGGCGGCGCGTTTTTCTGCCTGAAGAACCGGTCTTCGGCACCGGCCTAAAGAGCCGGTCTTCGGCACCGGCCTAAAGAGCCGGTCTTCAGCACCGGCCTGAAGAGCCGGTGCTGGTCTCCAGCGCTGCCGGTTCACGGCAGCGCGCGTTACTTACCCAAAGCGCGCGTTGGTCTCCACCCGCCGGTTCAGGATGGCCCCCAGTTCGGTGGGCGTGGCGGCGGTGATGATGTCCAGGTCAGCGTCGAATTTGCGCCGCAGGTAGGCCAACAACTTCTCGTCCGGGTTGATCACGGTGATGGTGTGGCCCAAATCGCCGTGAACTACCCCGGCGTCGTCGGCGCTCTGGCCGTTGGTCACCCGGTAGTGGAGTAGATAGGGCAGGGCAGCTTCGTACCAGGCGCGTTCCATGCCCTGGGGGAACAGCACGTAATGGCTGCGGTAATGCATTACGTGCTCGATGAGTTCCAGGCTGGCTTCATCCCAGTAGGAGTCGTTGTGCTTCACCCGCCAGCGAGGAAAGGCTTTGGTGAACACGGTAATGGTTTCGGCCAGACTCTCCGTCTCCACCGTGGGTTGAATCCACCTATCATATTGCTCCAGCACCTGACCCCACACCACCCGTTCGGATAGGGGATCGGTGCCACCGTAGGGGTCAATGCCCACGCAGACCCGGTACTCGCCCGGCTGTTCAGATTTGTTGGGATCGTCCTTCTGGCTGGACCAGACCTGCACCCAGATGCTGAAGCGTACCTTCCAGTTCCTGGGCACCTGTACCTGCTGATAAAATCCCGCCGTGTGGGTGCCGTACAGACTGAAGAACTTCTGAGAGTAGCGCCCCTGGCGCACGCGGCGGATGCCATAAACCTGGGCATCCTCCGGACGGTACTCCGGGCGGCGATTGTAGCCCCCTTCTGAAGCGTCCGGCACGTCGGTGGGCTTGCGCTCATCCCACCAGGGCACCCAGCCGTTGCCCAGGACCAGTTCGTCGGCTCCTGCCCGGTAGAACCCCTCTTCGAAGTTTGGGTTTTGCAGCATGGGACAGGCCTCCTTTCGCGGATGTGACCTTCTGCGAGAACTGTGAACATTATATCATTTTTCGCCGTTTTCGTCTATCCTTGAGGAGCGACGCACCTCGCAGGTGCGTCGCTCCTCTCACCTGGTTTTCATAAAGCGCTTATTTGTGGTAAAATAGATGTATTGCTGGCAGTATCCTTGGTCCAGCGCGCCGGGTCGCAGACCCGGCGGGAGCGAAGGGGATGATGTGCGTGAGTTGTTGGGATAAAGCTGCCGGATCCCAGACCCGGCGGGAGCGGGAAGGAAAGTCGCCTTACGATCTATTCATGGCTCCGCTGGAACGGCTGTTCTTGCGCCCGTGGAGGAAGCAGTGGCTGCCCCAAGTCCAGGGCGACTTGTTGGAAATCGGTGTGGGCACCGGGGCTAATTTGCCCTTTTACCGACCGGGATGCTGTCGGCTGATTGCCGTAGATGTGAGCTCGGAGATGCTGCGCCAGACGGCCACTCGCGCGCCGAGTAACAGTTTATGCCTGGCGCAAATGGATGTGCAATCCCTGGCGTTTCCGGGGGATTCTTTCGACTGGGTGGTGGGGAGTCTTCTTTTTTGCGGTGTGCTGGATCCTTTGCGGGGCCTGCGGGAAGTGCACCGGGTGTTGAGACCGGGCGGTCGGCTGCTGCTCATTGAGCACGTACGCAGCACCTGGCCGTTGATGGGATATGTGCTCGACGTGGCTAACGTGTTTTGGAACAATTGCACCCACTATTGCCATCTCAACCGGCGGACGTTGGACGTGGTGCGGGAGGCAGGCTTTGGGCTGCGCCGGGTAGAGGCTCATGCTATGGGTGTGGTACAGGTGATATTGGCCGAAAAAGTAACACACGGATTTTCCATTGATTGTGCGGATTGGTAAGTGTTCCAGTAGGGAAATTGGTGTGATGGGAGAGGTGTGATATGCAGTTGACGGTGATCGGGGGCGGATTAGCTGGATCGGAGGCGGCCTGGCAGGCGGCTCAGCGCGGAGTGGACGTGATTCTGTACGAGATGCGGCCCCAGGTAATGACCCCCGCCCACGTCAGCGGCGACCTGGGCGAGCTGGTGTGCTCGAACTCGCTGGGGTCCAATCTGGAGGACCGGGCCCCGGGGCTGCTTAAGGCCGAATTGCGACGGTTGAACTCGCTGATCCTGGCTTGCGCCGATGAGACCGCTGTGCCGGCCGGGGGCGCGTTGGCTGTGGGCCGCGAGGCTTTCGCCCGGCTGGTGACCGAGCGGGTGTCCGAACACCCGCGCATTACCGTGGTCCGTGAGGAGGTGCGCGCCATCCCGGATGGTGTAGTCGTCATCGCTACCGGCCCGTTGACCTCTGATGCCCTGGCGGACGAGATAGCGATCCTGGCCGGACGGGAGCACCTGTATTTTTACGATGCCATGGCGCCCATTGTCACCTATGAGTCCATTGACCAGAACAAAGCCTTCCGCGCTTCCCGCTACGGACGCGGCGAGGATTATCTCAACTGCCCGATGACCGAAGCGGAATATGACGCTTTCGTCGAGGCCTTGCTGGCGGCGGAGACTATTCCCCTGCGGCAGTTTGAGCGCGAGGACAAGCGTTTCTTCGAAGCCTGCCTGCCGGTGGAGGTCATCGCCCGGCGGGGGCGAATGGCCCTGGCCTATGGGCCGCTTAAACCGGTGGGCCTCACCGATCCGCATACCGGACGGCGACCTTTCGCCGTGGTCCAGCTCCGGCAGGACAACCTGGCGGCGACCCTGTACAACCTGGTCGGTTTTCAGACCAATCTCAAGTGGGGGGAGCAGGAGCGGGTCTTCCGCATGATCCCCGGCCTGGAACATGCCGAGTTCGTTCGCTTCGGGCAGATGCACCGCAATACTTTCATTCACTCGCCTGAACTGCTTAATCCGACGATGGAATTCCGCACGCGTCCAGGTCTTTTTTTCGGCGGGCAGATCACTGGCACGGAGGGGTACGTCTCATCGGCGGCCAGTGGCCTGGTGGCCGGTCTGAACGCCGCTCGCCTGCTCCAGGGTCTGCCCCTGTTGACCTTTCCCCCGACGACGATGATCGGCGCGCTGTGCCATTACGTGACCACGGCCAGTGGTGATTTCCAGCCTATGAAGCCCAATTTCGGCTTGCTGCCCCCGTTAGAACCCGAATCCCGTCGCAAGCGTGACCGGCAGCGGGCCTACGCCGAGCGCGCCTTGCGCGATTTGGGAGCGTTCATCGCGGCTAACTTGACCTGAGTCACGGAGGTGGCCATCATGGCAAAAGAAGCCCCACGATGTCCCCAGTGCGGTAGTACAGCCTTTGAGCCCCTGGCCGGGGATGCCATGAGCTGTCGGCACTGCGGCACGGAGTTTGACTTGAGCACCGATCTTTGTCCTCACTGCGGGATTCTCAATCCGCCGGGACAGGAGTTCTGTGTCCAATGCGGGAACAGCCTGGTGGCTGATACCGTGGACCGGATGTTGAGTGAGCGGTTGCGCACAGCCCGCCAGTGGCGCGAAGCGCGGCAAGAGGTGGTGCGCCAGCAGGTGGCCCAGGACCTGCTGGCCTCTCAGCGGCGGATGGAAGCTTTGCTGCGCGAGGAGCGGGAGCGCCTGGAACGGGAGCGACAGGCCATAGCCGCTGCCCGTGAGCGCGAGCGGCGGCTGCTCATCGTTTTTGGGGTGATTGTGTTGGTCATTGCCCTGTTGGGCATCGGACTGGGGGTGATTATCAGTCTTTGGCCGGCTGGGGGTGGGTGAGTTCGCGTAGTCAATTGGTCACTGCAAAACGGGTTTGCGGTTGTTGCCCACCTGATGATGTCGTTGTCTCACAGAAAGGTTGCTAAACTATGCCGAGCAGATTCAAAGGACGATGGTTGTTGCTGCTGCTGGTAATGGTGCTTTTGGCCTGCCAGAGCGCCCCGCCGACGGCCACACCCACGCCGGAGCCCCTGCAGTTCGACGGGGAGCGCGCTTACCAGCACGTGATCGCCCAGTGTAACTTCGGCTTCCGGCCCACCGGTTCTGAGGCCTGGCGGGCAACCGGCGATTACATCATCGCTGAGTTGCAGGCTCATGGCTGGACGGTTGAGACCCAGGAGTTTCCCGATCGCGACGTGACCGTGCGCAACATCATCGGCAAGGCGGGGCAGGGCAGCCCGGTGATCATCGGCGCGCACTACGATACCCGCCGGCGTGCCGACCAGGACCGCACCGATCCGACGGCTGCCGTGATGGGGGCTAACGACGGGGCCAGTGGCGTGGCCGTGCTCCTGGAACTGGCCCGCGTGCTGGACCGGGACAAACTGAATCACGAGGTGTGGCTGGCCTTCTTCGACGCCGAGGATAACGGCGGTCTGGACGGCTGGGAGTGGATCGTCGGCTCGACGTACATGGCCCAGCACCTCACGGTCGAGCCCGAATTCGTCATCGTCGTGGATATGATCGGCGACGCGGATCAGCAGATTTACAAGGAGCGCAACTCCAATGCCGCGCTTCAGGACCGGCTGTGGGCCATCGCTGCCGATTTGGGCTACGGTGACTTCTTCATCCCCGAATACAAATGGGCCATGTTCGACGATCACACCCCCTTCGCCGCGCGCGGGATTGTGGCCGTAGACATCATTGACTTCGATTACCCTTACTGGCACACCACCCAGGATACACCGGACAAGGTCAGCGCGGCCAGCCTGGAGCACGTGGGTCGCGTGATCGAGGTGCTGTTGGAGGAATAACGCATCACGGTTCTTTTGTCAACGAATCTCCAACGAATAAACGAATTGCGAGCCCAGTCATTCGTTTATTCGTTCTGCTATTCGTTGACAACATGCTGCCCGATCAAAACGTCAACCTGTTCTGAACCATCTCTAAGCGAGAATCCGTTTTTTTTTCGAAAAAGGAGTGAAGACAGCCCATGAAACCAGCCAATCGCATCACCAACCTACCACCATATCCCTTTGCCAGCCTGGGCAAGCGCATCGCCGAGCTGAGGGCCAAGGGCATGGACGTCATCCGTCTGGACATTGGCAGCCCAGATTTACCCCCGCCGCCGCCAATTATTGATGCCCTGTGCCGTTCGGCACATAATCCCGACCACCATGGATATTCTGATTATTATGGCATTCCCGCCCTGCGCCGGGCGATTGCCGATTACTACCAGCGCCGCTTCGGGGTGACTCTCGATCCAGGCAGCGAGATTGTGTCCCTCATCGGTTCCAAGGAGGGTATCGTCAACATCGCCCTGGCTTACCTGGACCCCGGGGACCTGGCTCTGGTGCCCGATCCCGGTTATGCGCCGTACACTATGGGTGCATACCTGGCTTCGGCTCGGGTGGCGACCTTCCCCTTGCTGGCCGAGCGGAACTATCTGCCCGATCTCTCTGCCATTCCGGCTGAAGTTGCCGACCGGGCCAAGCTCATCTGGCTGAACTACCCGAACAATCCCACCGGGGCGACGACTACGTTGGAGTTTCTGACCGAGGCGGTGGCTTTCGCCCGCGAACACGATCTGCTCATCTGTCACGATGCGCCGTACTGCGATTTGACCTACGATGGCTACCTGGCGCCCAGCATCTTGCAGGTGGAAGGAGCGCGGGAGGTGGCTATTGAGTTCAATTCTCTTTCCAAGCTGTATAACATGGCCGGCTGGCGGGTGGGGATGGCCGTTGGCAACCGGCAGGCGGTGGAGGCCTTGGGCCGGGTGAAGACCAACATTGACTCCGGAATATTCCGCGCCGTCCAGGACGCGGCAGTGGAGGCTCTGACCGGCGATCAGGGCTGGCTGCTGGAGCGGAATGCCGTCTACCAGGAGCGGCGGGACATCATCGTAGATGGTTTGGCGGCGGTGGGCATCCACGCGCGTAAGCCGGAGGCCGGCCTGTACGTATGGGCTCCCGTGCCCGAGGGCTACACCTCCGCCGATTTCGCCACCAGATTGCTGGAGGAACTGGGGATTTCCATCACCCCGGGCACGGTGTTCGGTGCGCAGGGCGAGGGCTACGTGCGTATCTCCCTGGGCGCGGCCACCGAGCGCATCCGCCAGGCGATGGAGCGGTTGGCGACTATGGATTTTTGATCCCGCCGGTCTCCTGACCGGCGGGGGCGAGCCCCACCGCTACGACTGCGGGCGGGACGGAGAGCTGATCATGTACAAGAGGCTTATCGGGATGGTGCTCCTCGTCGCCGGATTGCTGGTGTTGGTGGGCCAGGCTGAGGCCGACGCTCTCAGACTTCCGAAGTCTTTAAGACTTCGGAAGTCTGAGTCTGAGGAACTGGCCCAGCGCTACGCCCCGGCCCTTTTCTTTCACGAGGACGAGGTCTTCCGCCCCCAGTGCGTGGAGGTGATGATTGACCACGCCCGTCTGCGGGTGAAAGACGCGGAGCAGGGCGTGACCAATCAGCCCAACGCCGAGGTCCTGTTCCAGAACTACGGCGCGGAATACTTCCTCGACCTGTGGTACGGCGCAGACGGCAACAGCGGCTATCTGAACTACACCGCCCACCGCGATTTCTACGAACTCTTCCTGCGGCCCGGCGCCGGCCAGCAAGCGTCGGCGTATCCGGTGACCGCCTATGCCCACGTGACCAGCGACGAGACCAGCGGGCGCATCGCACTGCAATACTGGCTCTTCTACTACTACAACGATTCCTACAACAAGCACGAGGGCGATTGGGAGATGGTCACTGTGGTGCTGGACGCCGAGCAACAGCCGGAGTTCGTGACCGTCACCGCCCACCACGGTGGCACGCGGCGGCTGTGGGAGAACGTGCATCAGGTGCAGGACACGCATCCCGCCGTGTACGTCGCCCGGGGCTCACATGCCAATTACTTCGTCGGACCGGAGTTCTATCCTATCACCTTTCAGTTCCTTACCCGGCGGGTTTCGGCCTACGACCGCACCGGCAACGAGGGCCCGGTCATCCCCCAGGTGGTGCTCATCCCCTCACGCGAGGAGTTGCTGGCCAATCCTGAGGCTTACCCGGCGCTGCGCTGGCTGCGCTTTGAAGGACATTGGGGGGAGCAGGCTTTCCAGGCGGATTTCGGCGGGCCGCTGGGCCCGGCGGACAAGGGCGATCAGTGGGAGAGGCCGATCCAGTGGGCAGAGGAGCAGCCGTGGGACGAGGAGGAGTCATACCACCTCCGCCCCCGCGCCGACCTCTCGCCCGCCGCCGCAGCCGCCTACGACCTGGCGATGGAGTGCCCCGCCGTGAGCGGCGACTGGCCGGAAGTCGAGCATCTGGCCCGTACCGGCGCGGGTGGGGAAGCGGTTATCATGCATGTCTATCCCCCGGCGGATAGCCCGCTCACCGTGCGCTTGAAAGCCGTGGGTGCGCCGCCTGGGGACGCAGCATGCTGCGTCCCTACATTGGATGTGACCTGGCCGGACGTGACCGGCGGGCGAGTGGGTCGTTTCCGCTACGAGCTGCCCGAGTGGACGGCCGGCGCGCAGGCGACGCTGCGCCTGCAGGCCGGATCGGACTTCGCCCTGGTTTTCGATGTAGACAGCGACGGTATGGGCGAGCAGTTCATCCAGCCGGTGTCCGTTCGCTGGGAGGATGAGGATTTTCAGCCGCAGGATGTGGTGGTGCTCACCCTTACGGCGGCGCAGGTGGTTGGTGGCGTGTCGCGGGCGCTGCTCCTGGCCCTGATCCCACCGGTCATCTATCTGCTCGTCGTCTGGTGGGCGGACCGCTACGAGCGGGAGCCCTTCGCCCTGATCCTGGTCACCTTCGTGTGGGGGGCGCTGCCCGCGTTACTGCTGGCGGCGGCGTTGCGTTTGGGATTAGAGCTGCCGTTGCAGGTGCTGGGCCGCCATCGCCTGGAGGTGGTCAGCGGGACGTTGCTGGCTCCTCTGGTCGAGGAAGTGCTCAAGGCGGCGGCCATTGCGTTGATTTACTGGCGCTGGCGCGACGAGTTCGACAACGTCCTGGACGGCATTGTGTACGGCTCGATGGTTGGTTTTGGCTTTGCCATGACCGCCAACCTGCTGACCTACATTGGCAACTTCCTGTTCGACGGGTACGCGGGTCTCAACCGGGCCATTTTCTTGCAGGGGGTGGTCTTCGGACTGAACCAGGCGCTGTACAGCGCGTTGGTCGGTGCCGGTTTCGGTCTGGCGCGATCAATCCGCAAAGGGCATGGTCGCTGGTTGTGGCCACTGGCCGGATTGCTCCTGGCAGTGGCGGCGCATGTTATGCAGAACACGGCTACTCACCTGGCCGTCGCCGACGTGACCCCCTGGCTCTTTCGCGTAGCCGTAGTATCGAGTTGGGCCGGGGTGCTGGTCATCGTCTTCGTGCTCATCGGCGTGGGCGATAGGGAGCGGCGTCTGGTGATCGAACAGATGGCCGACGAGGTAGCGCGGGGCACTTTACCGGCTGGGCGCTACGATTGGGTGGGGAGCTATCTGGGCCGGGCGGGTGAACAGTGGCGCGCGGTCTTGCACGGGCAATTCCGCCGCTGGTGGAACATACGCCGCTTCGCCAGAGCCTGCACCGAACTGGCCTTCCGCAAGGAGCGGGTCGCGCGGCTGGGGCCGGAGAGCGTGCCGCCGGGCCTGATTGATAGCCTGCGCCGGCAGATCATCGAGCTTCGCGCCCGACTCGAAGTAGGACAGGCTTAAACCTGTCCTACCAATATTGAGGAGCTTGCGTAGCTCGACATTGTTAGATTTGCCGTGCAGTGCCTACCTCACCCATCCCCACCCCGGCCCTCCCCTTCCCTCTCCGCAGCGGAGAGGGAAGGGGAGGGTGAGGGAGGGGTTAGGAGAGGTCAGAAAGCCCGAATTTAACATTGTCGAGGTAGGGCGGCTTTCCATAGCCGCCGCCATGGGCGTCTCAAAGTAGGACAGGCTTAAACCTGTCCTACCAATAGAGGAATCCGATGAGCGAATTCGACATGATGGGTTTCTTCCCCCCCAACTCCCTGATCGAACGGGTAGCTCATTTCGTGCGCGAGCAGGGTATTGAAACGTACCTGGTGGGCGGCTGCGTCCGTGATGCGCTACTGGGTCGTTCCAGCCGCGATTTTGATTTCGTCGTCCTGGGCCGCGCGTTGCCCCTCGCCCGCCGGGTGGCCAATCATTTCGGCGCTGCCTTCTACGCCCTGGATGCCGAGCGCGACACGGGGCGGGTCATCTTTCGCCTGAATGAGGGGCAGGAGCAATTCTGCGTGGACTTCGCTGCCGCACGGGGCGGCAGTATTATTGCCGATCTGGCCCTCCGGGATTTCACCATCAACGCCATCGCCGTCCACTTGAACGATGGGCAGTTGGTAGACCCTCACAACGGGCGTGCGGACTTGTCCGCCGGTGTCTTGCGTGCTGTATCCGACTGCGCTTTCCGGGACGACCCGCTGCGCACGATGCGTGGGGTGCGCCTGGCGGTGGAGCTGGGCTTCGAGATGGAGCCGCGCACCGAGGCGCTGCTGCGCCAGGCCGTGCCCCTGCTAGCTGAAGTATCTGCCGAACGTGCCCGTGACGAATTCTGTAAATTGCTGAGTCTGCCTAAAGCGGCGAATAGCCTGGAACGTCTTTCCGAACTGGGACTACTCGGCATTCTGCTACCAGAAGTGGAGGCCATGCGCGGGGTAACCCAATCGGCGCCGCACCAGCTTGACGTGTTTGGTCACTCGCTGGAAAGTGTGCGCTGGATGGAGGAGGTTATCGCCGCCGTGCAACCGGGGCGGGAAAGGGAATTGGTTGTCCTCGGCCTTTCGGCCTTGAACCGTTTTCCGCTGGCTGCACGCCTGACGGAATGCATTTCCGATGAACGCACGCGAGCCACTCTCCTCAAACTCGCTGCCCTGCTCCACGACGTGGGCAAACCGGCCACGCGCACTGTAAAGCCGAATGGCTACATCCACTTTCTGACCCACGAGGTAGGAGGTGCGGCGTTGGCCGGCCAGATGTTGGCGCGCCTGCGGTTCAGCGTCCAGGAAGTGCGGCTGGTGCAGACAGTGGTAGCCAATCACATGCGGACAATGTTCATGTCCGCGCGACGGATTCCCAGCCGCCGGGAAATCTATCGCTTTTTCCGCGATACGGGGGAAAGCGGGGTGGACGTGGCCCTCGTTGCCCTGGCTGACCATCGCGCCGTGTGGGGAACGGGTCTCGAACCCGATCGCTGGGCGCACTTGGTCAAGGTCGTTACCCTGCTGCTGACTCACTGGTACGAACAGCAAGAGCGGACCATTGCCCCGCCGAAACTGATCAGCGGTCACGACTTGATGGAGCGCTTCGGGCTGGAAGAGGGGCCGCGTATCGGTGAGCTGTTGGAGGCGGTGCGTGAGGCGCAGGTGATGGATCGGGTACACACCCGCGAGGAGGCACTGGCCTGGGTAGCGCAGATTCTGGATAAGTAGCGGCGAGGCTTGCCCCCGCCGACGTCATCCGCCAGGGGCAGATTCTGGATAAGTAGCGGCGAGGCTTGCCCCCGCCGACGTCATCCGCCAGGGGCGACGCTATTTTTTGCCAAAAATTTTGACCAGCGCGCGGGTAATGAGAAACACAGACCAAGCGGTGAAGACACCGGCGGCTAACGCTATCCGCCCCTGGTCCACAACCGGTTCTACCCGCGTTTCCTCTGGCGTGATCACCAACACGCCGATGGGCCGGGCCATAGCGCAGCCCCCTCCACCCCCACACCCCTCGGTTTTCCCCTCCTCATCTGACGCCACATCCTGTCCAAAGCCCATCCGGAATCCATAGGAGACCCGGGCGATGGGGATAATCGTCTTTTCGCCCATGGTCTGCGGCTGGCCGAAGACGGCGTCCACCTGCGCGCTTTTCTTCAGGTCGTCGAAAGCACCGAATAATCTGTCTATTGATGACATGGTTATGTCCTTTCTACGCTGAACGCGACTCGGGTTACGGGTTGCGTATTGCGTAATTGCCCAGTGGCTGCTCTGCTTCCTGCGAACAGAGGGGCGTGATAGTTGGCCCTCGCTGCATTATCATTTCCGTAGCCAGTTGATCAGACGCACGAGCAGTGTCAAAAGGATGGGCAGGGCCAGAGCCGCGGCCAGAAAACCCAGGATGATCTTCCCAGTTCTGTCGTGGACGGGGATGCGCCGCGTGCCCGCCGTCGTCGTCTCCAGGACGGCCACGGGTTGGAGATGGACTGCGCCCATTCCCCAACCGCTGAGACGGCGGGTGCCCACTACACCTTTGCGCCGGACAAAGGATGTGACCCGCACCACCGGGGTCAGCCGCCGCTCGCCAATGACGATGGGCTTGCCGAGCTCGGTGTGCATCTCCACTGGTCCCAGATGGAACCTCTGCAGGCTCTCATGCGCGGATGTGCCAGATGGTTGAGCCATCTCTTCCTCCTTCTTAAATGCACGAGAAATTGCTACCCTAGTATACCACAGAACGATGGCAGGGGAAAATAAAAATTGGTCGCCGAAGTTGCTTACGTGGTCCATGGCGCGGACACGGAAGGGAGCGGCTACAAACGGATAAGCGGATGACGCTCCTCCATCCGCTTATCCGCTGCCAGAAGTGTTGGGATTTCGGCTTCGTCTCAACCAAACCTACAGAACCACGGACTATCGGTTCATTATCCATCCGATAAACACATAGGTTGACACGGCCCACAACAGACACAGGACGAGCGACCAGATAGCCCGACGACGGTAGCCCTTTTTCAAGTTCCATCCACTCACTACTAGAAAGGGAAGCGATGTTATCAACAACCGCCAATGCAAACTGGCAACTGAGAGATTGCAAGAGCATATTGTTACTAACGTAGCCCAGCTCACCAGCAGGCCTAATTTCTCTACTCCGGCAAAGATTCTGAAGTATACCAATGTCCAACGGGCCCGCCCACCAAATAGAGTGGGGTCTATGCGATTGGCTATTTCGAGATGGAGAAGACCAGTCTCCATATCCTTATGCTTTCTGGCACATTCAGCTGCCATTAGGTGATATCTGGCCACGTCTGGGGCTATGTCCACTGCTCGCTGCACATGGAACGCAGCCTCATCCCACTTTTTCTCTTGGTAGTAAACACACCCTGTGCCATAGTGCACTTCAGCGTTGCCAGGGGCTAGAGATAAAGCTGCTTCCAGAACTTTTAAGGCCTCATCAAGTTGTCCCAACCGAGTCAATGCCTTACTGAGCCCAATCAAGGCGTCGACGTCTTCGGGATTCTCCGCTACAACTCTCGCGAACTCCGCATGTGCAGTTTCAGCATCCCCTGTGTTCAAGGGTTCCCAAGCCCTTTGAAAGCGTTCTTCAGACATATCGTATCTCCCTACCAAGCTCCAGCTTGCCGCAGAAGTTCGCTAGCGCCACCAGCAGCAACAATGATTGGCAATAGTTTCCAGGTAGTAATCGCCACAACGCCGGCCATTACCATTCGCGCCGGCCGGATCTCCACCTCTATCCTTTCTGTAGTTTCTACGGAAACCATCAGGCTTTCCCCTAGCAGCTCATGCGTCACCCGCCGGCCGACAGAAAACTTGACCGAGGTAAGGGAGGGGTGTTGTGATACCCCAAACTCGGCTTCACTTACCTGATGATAGTAATCACTTATGGGAAATTCACCGCGCAAGGTCGCTACGTACAGCTCCCCTTCAGAGGTCACCGTCACCGGCCCTGACTCCAGTTGGTCTGAAAAAACGTCAACCACGCGGTTTTTCCCTCCGCCCGCCATCTCCACCTCAAATTGACAGCAGACGTTTGCTACCCAGAGTTCCTGCGGCTTTGTGTCAATGTCGGCGAGTTTTCCCCCCACACCGATGGCGTTCGCCGCAAAATCCACTAATGGCTTGACGGCCGGCGTACGAATCGTACGAACCGGTGGCTGTGGGGCAGATGGGGTGATAAAATCCTGGCGGCGCTGGGCCTTGTTTTTGTCAATCGAAAACAGGGCCATTTGATCATCGAAAAGAGGGCCATTT
>JANLFX010000033.1 GCA_024653325.1 Anaerolineae bacterium | reverse complement strand
CCGGTCTAGTCTGCTCTTAATCTTACACCAATTTTACCGGTTGTCGAACAGTCACATCGAAGAAGGCCTCTTGCTTCTGGGCCGGAAAGGCTTTGACAAACAACTTGCGGGAGTAGCACAGGCGCATGACGAAGAGTTGCACCGTCACCTGCTCACCGCCGATAATGACCACCGCTTCGCCCCAGTCCACTTGCGCATCGGTGCCGGGGTCAAACTCCAGGGGGATGTACACCTGGCGCTTTTTCTTCTCCCGCCGCCGCTGGGCGACGTAGCGCCGCACGGAGGGTTCGCTGCCGATGTAACCCTCAGCCCTGATAAGCTCGTAGATTTTGCGCCCGGTGAACCGCTGCTTGCGCGGCAAGTGCTCGCTCTCGACCAGGAGCTCGTCGATACGGGCTTTGTACGGTCCCAGCACCGGCGACGACCGAGGCCCTTTCAGGGTGTAGGCCGTCGGCTCGGCCGACTCGATGGCCTTGCGCACGGTCTCGCGGGAATGCCCCAATTCTCGAGCAATTTGCCGTACGCTCTTGTTCTCCATAAAGTAGGCTCGCCGAATCTTTTCACGATCTTCCACGTTGATCATCTCCTCCTCCGCTATCATTGGGATTGTTGATACTTACCCTAATGATAGCAGAAATTTGCTCAGGTGGTCCTGTTTTCGATGATCAAATTTCGGCCAGGTGGCCCTGTTTTAGTTTATCAAAAACAGACGTGCTTGCTCGGTGAGCATGTCCGCCAGGGGGCAGAAGGGGGCGGTGAGCACCATCTTGATCTCCACGACATCTCCCTCGATGGCAATCTCCCGAATCATCCCCAGGTCAACCACGCTCATCCCAATCTCCGGATCAATCACCGGTCGCAGAGCATCCATAATCGTTTGTTGAGTTAACATTTTTCTCCTCTCAATGTCGTCGCCAAAGGCTGCGCATTCCATCCAGGAACTTGGGCACAGTTTGGCGCGGAAAACGGGGCCAGGTGGCAATGACCACCAGGCCGATCCAGCCCACGAGTAGCATCCCATATGGCGGCGCCATCCGCCACGTGGTCCAGATCATGCTTCCGTAGGGCAAGGCCTGCAATCCCCAGGCCAGGTGGGTCGAGCCAAAATGCCACAGTGCAGCCGTCCCGATGGCCACATAGGCCACGGCCAGCCAGGGGGAGATAAACCCGGCCAGGGTCAGGTAGACCCACACGCCCAGAGCTACGGTCATATCCGCTTCCAGGTCGTGGTCCCCGATCCAGGTATGGAGGCCACGCGGGTCACGGCGGGCCAGGGGACCGTCCAGTACGTCGCTGATCCAGGCGGCTAACATCGTCAGAGCAGCGGTCGGCAGTGCTGGCGGGCCACCGTGAAAACTCAGCCACATCAGGTACAGTCCCAGCAGGAAGCGGATGCTGGTTAGCGTATCGGCTATGGTTTTAGCCTGAATCATGTGATTCATCCCCTCGTAATAATAGGGTTGGCCGCCTGAGAGGCAAAAACGATACGACTTGTGGAAGGCGTGGCCAGCCCAGCTATTACCTGCAAAGTCTCTAACAGAGCTCCCGGCACCAGGCAACTGGATCGGCAAAGGTAATCCATGGCCAAGGTGTAGACCTGAGTCTCGTTCAGCGGCTTGCTCAGCTCATCGGCCAGGTCTAACGGAGGCAGCGCTTCTCCCAGACTTAGCGCTGAAGCACAAGTCCCGGCAATGGACAGGCTTATCCCTCCCTCGTCTACGCGGGCAACCGCGATGCGCACCCGATGACCGCAATCGTTGGCCGTTAACCAGACGGAGATGCTCATCGCCTGCTCACGGATTTGCTGGCAGCGGGGGCAGTGACAACGTATCCACACCGTCTGGGCTAACGGAGTAACCCTCTTTTGAATAGTCGCGCTGGCTAGTTCCAAAAGACGGATCACTTCTTGTCTGGGAAGACAATAGCGTATTCGATTGCCCACCTGGTAACACTGCACCAGTCCAGCCTGCTTTAGCACTGTCAGGTGCTGGGAAATGTTGGGCTGGCGGCGGTCCAAAGCCACACACAGATGATCCACATATTGATCCCCATTTTGCAACGCGTACAGAATACGTAGGCGAGTAGGGTTCGCCAGGGCTTTGAACAGACAGGCCAGCCGGTCATAAACGTCCACGGTTTCCTCCGCCGGTTCACTTATGGCATATTGTCATTTACCACTGGATACCTTCTGCGCACAGAAAGCAGCATACTCTCGTAAAAGAGCCGTTTTGTAAGCCTCCTCTGCCGAGCGCGGCACGTAATTCTGGGCCTTGATCATGGCTAACAGTTCGTCCTGCACCGAGTCATCAGGATCCAGGCCCAAAGCGTAGAGTTGCTCAAGGGCCGCCTGCAAGCCGACTATTCCCACGGTCAGGCCGTTACCATAGATGTCTACCTGGGTGACGCTACTATCGCCACCGCAGCAGCGGGCCGTTCGCCACATCATCGGTCCCCGTCCGGGCATGATCTCACCTCCTGATCACCGGGCCGAACAGCAACTTCCCCCCGCCGGCGGGGTGAAAGCCACTTCTCCCGATTTGGCGAAGAAGACCAGGTTGCCGAAGACCTGGCCGGTGTTCTCACTGCCGCACTTGGGACATTTGGGATTTAGCCCCCTGTCCTTCTCGCTGAACGAAGCACGAACGTCGAAACGTTCACCGCAGTCACCGCATTGAAACTCGTAAGTTGGCATCTCTTCCCTCCGTATCGCACGTTTTCCTTATGAGGTATTGAGCAGACCTTCGCTTACAAAGATCGTAGCGCGAAGACCAAGCAGACATCATGTACTTCCTCAATGCCCTGGGTCTCGCATATCTCCACAGCCCGCTGCGACCAGGAGCCGGGTGGCATCCACACCGTCCCTACCCCCAGCCGGGTACAGCTCTCGACCACCTGCTCCGTCACGGCTGGCGGTACTACGGTCACCACCACGTCCGGTTGCTCGGGAAGATCGGCCAGCGAAGGATAACAGCGATGCCCATCAATCTCCTCGTACTTGGGATTGATGGGGTAGACCTGGTAACCCTTCGCCAGCAGCGCCTCGAATACCTCGTGGCCGTACTTCTGTCTGTCCTGCGACACCCCGACGACAGCGAAAGTGTGACTGTTGCTCAGGATATTGGAAATAAGGCTCATCCCTGATCTCCTGAAAGCGAGGCATAGGTGATCTCCTTGCGGTAGATCAACCGACAATCCAGGCGGCGCAAAGCGTTCCGGATCAGGTCATAGCATTCTGCCACGTCCTTCTTGTCAGAGGCATCTATCTCCGGCACCAGCTTAAAAATGATGACCGAAGGACACTGCTCATTCCAACCTCCTTTGAGGGTGGGACAGAAGATCTCTATGTCGGTGACGTCGCAGTCCTTATCTCGCAAGGCTTCATAGACCTGGCTCAAAAAGTCCCGTTCCAGGATATGTCCGCTGGCCTTGATCTTTAACTCATGCATTACGCTCTCCTTTTAAGTTGTATCAAAGCACCTAACTCTTGTATTTTTCCATCAGCTCTCGCATCAAGGCCACCATTTCTTCCCTGGAGGGGAAGCTGATGGCTTCCATGGAGCATATCTGGGCACAGGCCCTGCAGCCCACCACGCAGTTATAAGGGTTCACCACCAGTGGGTGATGATCGTTGTCATCCCACTCATAAACCCCGTTGGGACAGAACTCAATACATTCCTGACAGCCGGCACAGCTATCGTAGTCCACCGTTGGATACCAGGGGATTTCCTCCCTGGGAATTCCATAAGGCATCTAAATCACCTCCTGATTCTAAAACCACGAAGGACACGAAGGGACACAAAGGGTACTTTTTAATGCTGCCTTCGTGTACTTTGTGTCCTTTGTGGTAGAAAATGGTCTCAATTTTTGTTATCCTGCGGCCCGGCTCAGGGCTCCGAAGTCCAGCCCCAAGACCTGGCTGATCTCCTCGTTCAAATCGGTCAGGTAGGGCTGTACCTGCCGTTGCATCTCTGTGTAGGCCCTGATCGCCGGAAGGTTCTGATTCGAGCCCGCAGCCGACGCAGGTTGTCCATTTCAGCCGGGGCGATGTTCTGGCCGGCCTGCTGTCGGACCAGCAAATCTCGCTGTTTCTGATCCCACTCCGCCAGCAGGCGCTGAGCCTCGGCGTCAGCATCCAATTGCTCCTGAGCTCTGCGGAGTTCCGCCACAGGCTGCGTTTGGATCAGCAGGGCGGCGAACTCGCGGGCTGCTGTTTCCACTTCCTGGTTTAACATCCCTGGCCTCCCGTTACCCGCAGCAGCCTGAGCGCTGAGGCACGAAATCTGTGCCGATGACTTCGCCAATAATCTGAGCTGCCTCTCGGCACATGAGGGCTACTCTTCCTACAATGAAAGTAATGCTGCACGCTGGGGATTTCCATCATCCGATCGTAGAGTTGATGCAGCTCGTGCTCGTCGGCCTCGCTGAACTCGCCCCAGGTCTGCATCATCTGCAGGTATTGCTGTTTCCGCTGGAACTCGCGGATGGCCTGCATGGCCGTCGTATCTTGGTGAAGCTGATGCTGAGCCCGAGTGAAGTTCTCATACTGGGGCGTGGCGGCTAAGACGTTAGCGAACTTGCGAGCTGCCTCTCTGGCCCCCGCCTGACTTATTTCAACCATAACATTTCGCCTTTCACATATGAATGAGCGAGGGCCAGGGGTGGGAGATTCTGCCCACCCCTGGCTTCTCCTCACCAGATCGCTGCTCGCCGTTGAGCAGGCGGCTCGGGTGAGAAGCTACTTGGTTATACTGGCCACTGTCTCAGCCACTTTGTTGTAGGCCTCGTCGGTGGTCATGTTCCGCAGATCGAGGGAAACAACTTGCTTGTCAAAGTTGCCCCCTACCTGGGCGAAAGCGTCCTTGAACATCTTGCGCTGCATGACGGGGTCACAAGCGCCTACGATGTAAGTGTGATTTGGCTTGGCGTAGTCCTGCCAGAAACGATCGCCGTCTTCCACGCAGAGTTGAGGATGGACAATGGCGTATTCCACATCCAACTCGTTGCGGACACGGTTGATCAGTTCCCAGAGGTTTAAGCTCTGGAACCCGGGGCACTCCCCCGTGCAGATACACATGACAAATCTCGGTTTGTCGGCCATTAGTGATACCTCCTTGAAAATGTGATTTGAAGTGAAGTTTATTGAGCAACGTTGCATAGGTGTTGGTAGCCAGTGAAAGATGGTGGTGCCCGTTTACAACATGACCCGCAACCGCACTGGCACTGACAACGGCGGATGTTTTTCATTTGTCTCCTCGTATTGAGTGGAGTGTAGCGGGGGACTGCTAATTGACCTGGCGGCGGACAAAACCGCATGCCGCTACATCATATATCCATTTACTGTTCAGTCGCCTTGCCCTTTCTGGCTGTTGAGCAGGCGCAAACCAACAGATGCTGCCGCTTCAGCGTCCGTACCAGGTAAGCCGCAGCCAACCCGGCCACAAAGCCCACGGCCATGTTGGTCGCCACGGAGAGAGCCGCAGTGAACAAGGCCAGGTATAGTTTCCATCCCCGCAGCTTCATCACTACCTTGGCCAGCTCGATCCCCACCATGAACATCATCCCGCCCACCAACGGCATGGGAAAAGCGGCCAGCAGGTTGCCCAGCGATTTGCCCAGAAACAATCCCAGGGAGATTTCGATCAGCCCCTCCAGGATGTTGGTGCCACCGGTACGCGCCCCGAAATAGTACTGACCGGCCAGCCCTCCCGCCCCGTGGCACATGGGCATTCCGCCGAAGAAAGCCGGAATGACGTTCATGAAGCCCATGTTGAGCATCAACTGCCGTTCGCTGACCGGCTTATCGGGGAAATAATCCCGGATCAGGGCCGCGGTGGCGATAACGGCATTGGTGATGGACAGGGGAATCTGGGCAAAGCCGGCCAGCACCATGGCCTGCCAGACATCCCTCAGATGGGGCACCGTCAGCGGCGGCAGGGTGATCGCCAGCTCCAGGGAACGCCCCAGCTCGCCCTTCCAGGCGATGATGCCTACCCCCAGGGCCATGAGCACGATGGCTGCCGGAGCGTAGCGGTTCTGGCGCAGGGTGAGCACGATGACGACCGCCAAAACCCCCAGCAGCGGGGCCGGCCGCATCATCTTGAGCCCCGTCCAGACCAGTGTTATTCCCAGCGCCAACTGGATGCCCCGCACTATGAAAGTCGGCGTGATAGCGATGAGCTTGCGCAACGCCCCGCTGAACACCAGAATAAACCAGGTGATACCCAATCCCAATCCCGAGGCGTAAACCAGCGAGGCCGGCCATTGCTGGGCAATGGCTGTCACCGATACCACTTTCTTGGGTTCCAGGGGCATGGGCAGACGATAGATCAGGCCGGTAGCGATGTTGACCAGCCCCATCCAGATAAACAGCCCGGCCGGGTTGAGCCCGCACACCACAATCAAACCGATGGCCAGGGGGAACAAAGTGCCGAAATCCCCCATGGACCCGGCCAACTCTCGCAGGTTGAACTCGAAGTCTTTGTATTTACTCATCCTGGATTTGTTCGGACTGCGGTTGCACCGATGATTCAGCGGCAATGGTACGGGCCCGGCCGGCCATGAGCACTTCTGCCACGGCGATGGCTTCCCGTATCTCCATATCGCTGGCTCCTAATCTGCGCGCACGGGCAGAATGGTTCTCAAATCAGGGCCCGCATCCGGTGGCCAGGGCCACGCTCAGCCCGATCAATTGTTTTGTCTTGCGGTCCAGTGCACCATCGGCGAAGGTGACGCGATAGAAATCCACGAATTTTTGGTTGAGCTCGGGGTTTACCTCCAGCCAGGACATCGCTTACCTCCTCACTCAGCAGGTTTCTTCCAACAATGATAGGTGGTCGCCTTCCTGAATTTGCGCTTTTTCACCGAAATCACGGACCGTGCGTCGTCCGCCCACGTTTAACAGGTAGGGCCAGGCGATACTACGCCGGTCTTCGGCTATCGCCGTGCCCACCAAGGCCGGCAAGGCCCGGGCCAGGGCTGCTATCACGTCACCCCAGGTAGCATTATCTTCTACGGCTATGCTTACCTCTTTCAGGCCAGCCTGAACTCGCACCGGCCCGGTCAACTCCACGATCAATTGTTTGCCCATCCGGTATCCTCCTGTTAATTTTCCGAGCTCTCACCCGGCCAACATCCCGCGGATGATGACATCTACCGCCGTTTCCTCGTCCAGGCCGCGCGACATCAGGGTCTCCAGCTCTTTCTTGTTCACCGTGCCAATAGCCGCCTCGTGGGTCACGTAGGCCCGGTCGTCCCGTACTTTCACGATGGGGATGGCGTTGGCCACTGCTCGATCGCGCACCACCTCGATGCAGTCCACATGACCGCGGGCGAAGGGGGCGTTGCCCTCGGTAGCGCCCATCACCTCACTGGTAGCCTCATCCCGCACAGCGATGCGAGATTTGGCCAGTCCGCGCGCGTATTCACCGTTGAGGCGAATGGTCTCCTTAACCGAAATGGCGTCGTTCCCGTAGCCATAGGCTTTGGCCACGAGTTCGGCCACACCGTGGGCGGCCACGTCCACCACGTAGTCGAAGTCCAGCTTCCCCACCCGCCCTGTAGTCAAGGCAAACTCAGAACTGTAATGTCCGCCTTTGTCCACCGTCACCTGGGCCTTGGGCACCACCTCCACGCCGCCTGCCTCCCCGTGATAATGGGTCTCACCGTATTTCATGGTGGCGTTCTCACCCACGTGAATGCGGGCCTCCATCAGGTGCCGGACATTGACAGCATTGGGGAAGGTGCAATGGGCGATGAACTCGGCCCGCGACCCGGCGCCGATCTCGAACTCGGGCAGGATTTCCTGCACACCCTCGGCGGGGATCACCCCGAAGCACAGGTGGGCTGGGACGTCCAGCCGGGTTCCGGGTTCGACGATGACCTTGACCCGTACCCCGTGCTCGATCTCTTCAGGCTCGATACGCACCCCTGGCACCTGGTTAGCCCCCAGCACCCGGTTGCCGCTGATAACCAGGCTGGCCACTTTGGGCGAGCGCAGGAAGTTCGGGTCACCCCCCGACCGCTCGTAGGCTTTCAGAATGGCTTCAAAGTCGCTCATAAACCCCTCCTGGTGCTTCTACCAGCGTGGCCACCTCGCACGGACGACAGCGGCGGGCGTAGTGTTCGCGCACTGTCTGCGGCTCACCTACGCGCAGGATCTCCCCTTCGCACATCAGCGCTGCCACATCGGCTACCGGCACCATCTCATCGCGGTGGGTAATGAGCAGCACCGTTGTGCCCTCCGCGGCCATGCGCCGGATGAGCCGGGCTATGTCGTCCAACGAGAGCACATCAATCCCTGAATCCGGCTCGTCCAGGATGGCCAGCCTGGGGCGCATGGCGTAGACGGCAGCCAGCTCGATACGCTTCCGTTCGCCGCTGGAAAGGGCATCGTTGACCGTGCGCTCCAGGTAGGCCGATGGTGAAAGGGCCACGGCGGATAGTGCCTGTTCGAGCCGTTCCAGCGATGGGTCTTTCATGCCCAGGGTCAGGTAATCCTTCACCTTCAGCCCCTCGAAATGAGCCGGATTCTGCCAGGCCAGGGTCAGACCCAATCGCGCCCGCTCGGTGATGGACAGAGTGGTAATGTCCTGCCCGGCAAAGATAATTCGGCCGCGATCGGGGGTGTATTCGGTGCAACCCATCAAAGTGTAGGCCAGGGTAGATTTGCCCGAACCGTTGCGGCCCAGCAATCCGTACACCTGGCCTGGAGCAATGCCCATGTTCACACCGCGCAGAATTTTTTGCCCGTTACGTTCCAAATGCAAATCCTCGGTTTTCAAAAGAAATTCCATACCTGCCTCAATGCTTTCTCCTGAGAAAGCGGTTTTTGTTAGTCGCCATCTTGGTTGGTAGCAAACCCGACCCGCTCACGAGACTCCTGGCCCGCCTGACAGCGGGGGCAGGTGCAGCCCTGCAAGGGTATCGTCAGAACAGGGGCGGGCTGCACTTCCATGCCTTGTGCGCGCAGGATGTCCTGCCCTAGCTGAAGTAATTCGCCTACCCGCTCGTCGCTCAGGCGGTAATGGACCAGCAATCCGTCCTTGCGGTCGGCGACCAGCCCTGCCTTGCGCAGGGTTGTCAATTGTTGTGAGATATAAGGTTGGCGTTTGCCCACAGCGGCAACTAAATGACAGACACAAGCTTCGTCTTCACAAGCCAACAACTCCAGGATGCGTACCCTTACCGGATGCGCCAGGGCCTGGAATATTTTGGCCTGTTGTTGATATACGTTCATGATACTCCTATCCGTTGGTCATGAATATTCGATTGATTGAATATAGTATACACCCTTTTGCGAATCTGTCAAATCAGCGGCGTGGGACTCAATTTGACCCGGTGGATTTTCTGTGTTATAATATATGTGTTAGTCATATAACAGATGTTATCTTACTAAACGGAGGGGTTGCTCGATGTGTAACAGCCATCATGGGGAGCAAGGTGAAAGCGAAGAGCGCTGCTGTCCTGGGAGGGGACGGGTACGGGGTTTCATGCAACCCTGGCTGCTGTTGCTCCTGGCCCAAAAGCCCGCCCACGGCTACGAACTTATGGAACGATTGGGCCAGGACGATGAAACCCCCGGCGCCGACCCGGGGCTCCTTTACCGTACCCTGCGCCAATTTGAGGAGGACGGACTGGTTCGTTCGTCCTGGGATACGAAGGGGAGTGGCCCGGCCCGTCGGGTGTACGAGATCACCGACGAGGGCATGGAATATCTGCACGCCTGGGTAGTGAACATCCGCAGGACGCGGGAGCGGTTGGACCGCTTCCTGGCCGAGTACCAGGCATATTTCCAATCGCCAGAAGAAGGGAGGTGAATTACATATGTGTGGACCAGGTGGTTATCACGGACACCACAGCTACGGTGGTTGGTGCTGTTGCGATCCCGCAGCCTGGGGGCCCGGCTTCCCCTTTGGGCGACGCTTCCCCACCCGCGAGGAGCGCATCGCTTGGCTGGAGGAATACCTGAAGGACCTGCAGGACGAGGTCAAAGCGGTAGAAGAGCGCATTGCCGAGATGAAAGCGATCGGATGAAGGAGAAGAACGGTGTCGAATCTGGATCATGCTATCGAAGTGAATGACCTGACCAAGATATACGGCCAAGCCGACTCTGGCGTGTTGGCCGTGGACCACATCAACTTTGCGGTACGCCAGGGCGAGGTGTTTGGCTTCCTGGGCCCCAATGGCGCGGGCAAGACCACTACCCAGCGTATGTTGACCACGCTCCTGGAGCCTACAGAAGGACGCATCGTCATCTTGGGCCACGACCTGGCCCGCGAGCCTTACCCGGTCAAACGACAGATGGGCCTGGTGCCAGAGGAGTCCAACGTCTACACCGAACTGACCGCCTGGGACAACCTGATGTTCACCGCCCAACTTTATCGCGTGCCTCGCGCCGAGCGAGCGGAGCGGGCCCGGCAGTTGCTGGAAACCTTTGGTCTGTGGGAGAAGCGGAGCGTCAAAGTGGAAAACTTTTCTAAAGGGATGCGCCGTCGCCTGAGCATCGCCATGGCCATCATCCACCGGCCGTCGCTCCTTTTTCTGGATGAGCCAACGCCGGGCCTGGATGTTCAGAGCGCCCGCGCCATCCGTGACCTGATCCGCCAACTGAATGCCGAGGGGACGACGATTTTCCTGACCACTCACCAGATCGAAGAGGCCAATCAGCTCTGCGATCGGGTAGCCATCATCAACCACGGGCACATCGCCGCCACTGACACTCCGGAGCGGCTGAAGGCCACTTTCCGGCGAGTGCAATCGGTAGAAGTAGCGTTGGAACCTCCCGAAGGTTTAGAACCTTCGGGAGGTTGGGGTGAGGCTCTGACAGCCCTGCCAGGGGTGACCACGGCGGTCAAGATGGGCGACAAGTGGCGGCTGTACACCGAAGACCCATCGGCGCTACTGCCCCAGGTGATGGACTATGCCCGGGCGAACAAGCTAAAAGTGATCAGCCTCAGCACGCTGGGTCCCAGCCTGGAGGATGTCTTCCTGGAACTCACCGGACAGCAGGTGGGGACGGTGCGCCATGAAACGCAGGACGACAGGCCCCGGCGAGGAATGAAGGGTCGGATGGGGGGTGGACGATGAAGAACGGATGGCAACAACGACTGCAAGACGAACTGGCCCAGGCCTGGGTGGTGATCGTGAAGGACATGAAAGTCCATTATCTCCGACCGGGAATGATCATGTTCGGCTTCATGATGCCCTTCTTTATGTTCTTCTCCTTTTCAGTGCGACGGGAGATGGGGGCAGCCCAGGGAGTCGCCCGCTTGCTGGCTCTGACCACTTTTTTCACCGCCGCTGCAGCCGGGCCATTCATCATCCCCCTGGAACGACGCCTGGGGACCTATGACCGGCTGCTGGCCGCGCCCATGTCGCTCCTGACTTTACTGCTGGGCAAGGCAGCGGTAGGGGCCCTTTTCGCCATCGGCGTATCTGTCTTCTCATTGCTCGTCGGCGTGGTGGCTTTTGGAGCAACCATCGCTCAGCCCTGGCTGCTGGTGTCCGGAGTGGTCCTGGGCTCCTTCTCTTTTTCCGCTCTGGGTTTGATCTTCGGCTCCATCCCCACCCGCAATCCGGGCGATGTGCAGATGCCTAGCACACTTCTGCGCTGGGGACTGCTGTTCATCAGTGGCACCTTCATCCCCTTGACGGAGATGGCTCCGGCGGCGCGGGCCGTGGCTTACCTCTCGCCGCTGACCTACGCCCAGGACCTGATGAACCACGCCGTGCTGGGCATGGGCCTGCTCAGCCCCTGGCTGGACCTGCTGGTGCTGCTGGTCAGCGGCATCCTCTTCATGGTGCCGCCAGTGTGGATGCATCGCTGGGCACGACAACTGGGGTATTGATCACCTCGACAATCTCCAGCAGTATTGCGAATATTGTGTAAATTCGCCGGGGCGCAGCATGCTGCGCCCCTACAAATTACACAATTCTCGACATACCGCCCAATCTCCCGCCCTTGTGTTGTGCCAGAATCCTGGCCGTCAATGAGTAAGGCGATGAGGCCCGCCAAGAGGGACGTCCCGCCAAATGAGCAAAACGCACCATATGATCCACTATTCCCTGGCTTTTCACCCTGGCCCTTCCATGATATAATAGGCCACAATAGCCATCACTCGTTATAGCCTGAACCTGAAGCACGCTCTAACCAAACATCTCAGGAGGCTTTATCGTGGCCTTTTCTCGGCTCTTCAAAATCGAACAACCGACTCAACGGCCCTTCACCTGGGGCGACGGGCTTGTGCTGGTCGGTGTGGCCGTCCTGCTGTACGCCGGCATTCGCCTGGCTCTGGGCGCTCCGGCAACCGTGGAGGGCCCGACCATCTCTCTCGCGCCCCGCGCCCTGCCCCGCTACGCCGTGTATTCCGTGGCCCGTATGGCCGCCGCTTACGCGCTATCCATGCTTTTTACCCTGGTCTACGGCTATCTGGCCGCCTACAACCGCCGCGCCGAGCAGGTACTGATGCCCTTGCTCGATGTGCTACAGAGTGTGCCCATCCTTTCCTTCCTGCCGGTCGTGCTGCTCAGCTTCAGCGCCATCCTGCCCGAACACGTGGCCGCAGAACTGGCCTCGATTGTGCTCATCTTCACCAGCCAGGCCTGGAACCTGACCTTTGCCTGGTATCAATCGCTGACCACTATTCCGCAGGAATTGCGCGAAGCCAGCGCCACCTTCCGTTTCAATAGCTGGCTGCGCTTCAAGACCCTGGAACTGCCGTTCGGCGCCATCAGCCTGCTGTGGAACAGTATGATGAGCTGGGCCGGCGGCTGGTTCTTCCTGATGGCCGCCGAGATTTTCACCATCGGCCAGCGCGACTTTCGCCTGCCGGGGCTAGGGGCCTATCTCCAGGAAGCAGCCAATCAGGGCGACCTGCCGGCCATCCTCTACGGCCTGGGCGCGCTGATCCTGGTCATCGTGGCCCTCGACCAACTGGTCTGGCGGCCGCTGCTGGCCTGGGCCGACCGCTTCAAGCTGGAGACGGTCGAAAGCGAGAATCCGCCCACGTCGTGGTTCTACGATCTGCTGCGCGATTCCCGCCTGGTTGACTGGCTCTCCCGTTCGCTTTGGCGACCACTGGGTGAGCGTGTGGACGCCTGGCTGTTGCACCGCTTCCCCGTCTCCGATAACAAAGTACGTGCGAGCACCGGCCGCCCGTGGGCTCTGTACCTGCTGGCGATGGCCGTAGGCCTGGGCCTGGCCTACGGCGCTTACCGCGCCGGATTTATGTTACTGGAGGTGCCGCTAATCCAGTGGCGGGAAATCGGCCTAGGGGTTCTGGTCACTCTGCTGCGCGTTTCGGGGGCGTTGGTCATTGCCCTGGCCTGGACCGTGCCGGTAGGTGTGGCCATTGGCGCCAATCCCCGGCTGTCCACCTGGCTGCAGCCGGTGGTGCAGATCACCGCCTCCGTGCCGGCCACGGCCCTCTTCCCGGTCTTCCTGCTCCTGATGGTCGGCCTGCCCGGCGGGCTTAACCTGGCTGCGGTGTTATTGATGTTGATGGGTACCCAGTGGTATCTCTTGTTCAACATCATCGCCGGGGCCTCGGCCATCCCCCAAGACTTGAAATACACCACGGCCCTGCTGCAATTGAGCCGCTGGGAACGCTGGCGCACGCTGATCCTGCCGGCCCTGTTCCCCTACATCATCACCGGCGCGATCACCGCCAGCGGCGGAGCCTGGAACGCCAGCATCGTGGCCGAACACGTCGAATTCGGTGGGCGCACCTTGCGGACCATCGGGATCGGTTCGCTGATTGCCCAGGCGACCGCGAGCGGCGATTACCCATTGCTCCTGGCCGCGACCCTGACCATGATCATCACCGTGGTCGTGATCAACCGCCTGCTATGGCGGCGGCTCTACCGCCTGGCCGAAGAACGCTACCGCATGGAGTGAGTGATGCCAACAAATGGTTATCTGCTGGAATTGCAACACATCAACCAGGTGTACCGCAGCGGCGAACGCAAATTCATCGCTGTACAGGACGTGAGTCTGACGCTCAGCGAGGGTGAGTTCGTCTGCCTGCTGGGGCCGTCGGGCTGCGGCAAGAGCACCTTGCTGCGGATCATCACTGGCCTGCAACAACCCAGCGAGGGACGGGTCCTGTACCGGGGCGCACCGTTGCAGGGAGTCAACCCGCACGCCACGATCGTCTTCCAGACTTTTGCGCTCTTCCCCTGGCTGACCGTGCTGGATAACGTGGAAGTGGCGCTCAAGGCGCGCAACGTGCCGCCCAAACTGCGCACGGCCCGCGCCCTGGACCTGCTGGACCGGGTGGGTCTGGACGGATTCGAGATGGCCTACCCGCGCGAGCTCTCCGGCGGCATGCGTCAAAAGGTTGGCTTTGCCCGGGCCATGGCCGTGGAACCCGAACTCCTGTGCCTGGATGAGCCGTTCTCCGCCCTGGATGTGCTCAGCGCCGAAGCCTTACGCGGTGAATTGCTGGAACTGTGGACCAGCGGTAACATCCCCACGCGAGCCATCCTAATGGTTACCCACAACATCGAAGAGGCTGTTTTCATGGCCGATCGCATCGTGTTGATGGAAAAAGAACCCGGTCGGGTAGTGACCGAAGTGCAGGTCGAATTGCCCCATCCCCGCCAGCGCAAATCGCCCGCCTTTCTGGAAACTGTGGACCAGGTTTATGCCGCGCTGGCCGGGCAGACACAGCCCGAACATGTAGAATTGGGCGTGGCCCCCGGTGAAACGGGACGCATCCGCTTCCTGCCGAACATCACCATCAACGACCTGGCCGGCCTCCTGGAGCATCTGGCCGAGGTCCCCGATCACCGGCACGACATCTACCGGCTGGCCGAGGAACTGCGGGCAGATTCCGATCACCTGTTGCGCCTGACCGAGGCCGCCGAGTTGCTGGGCTTTGCAACCATCGGACAGGGCGACATCGCCCTGACGCCGCTGGGGGAGACCTTTGCCGAAGCCAGCATCCTGGCCCGCAAGGAGATTTTCGCCACTCGCATCCGACGGGTGCCTGTCTTCAGATGGCTAACGGCCATGCTAAGATCCGCCGAAGGGCAACAATTGAAGAAAGACGTTATTCAGACCGCTCTGGAATTGGAGTTTCCGCCCGAAGAAGCCGGACAGCAGCTAGAAATTGCCATTAACTGGGGACGCTATGCCGAACTGCTGGCCTATGACGATGCCGATGAGGTGCTTTTCCTCGAGCCAACAGGCGCCGCGTCACGGAGCCAGGTCGGCCAACCGTAAGACGGTCTTACACAGGAGCGAGCCCCTGTTGAACCCAAGCAACCGTGAAAGGAACGCTCCGCAAAATGTCTTGGCGGAACTTTCTTGCCAACATCATCCGGCCGGTTGCCGCCATCTTTCTCCTGGCGAGCAGTCTGGCGTTGCCACCGTCCGCACAGGCTCAATCGCCCATCCTGCGCTTCTTCCACCTGACCACCGCCAATGGCCTCTCCCACAACATCGTTTACGCCATCGTCCAGGACCACCAGGGCTTCCTCTGGTTCGGCACCCAGGATGGCCTCAACCGCTATGATGGCTATACTTTCACCGTCTTCCGCCACCTGCGCTCCGACCCCAGTTCGCTGGTCCACAACACCGTCCAGGCGCTGGCGGTGGACTCGACTGGCACGCTGTGGGTGGGGACCGTCGGCGGGTTGGACCGCTACGATCGGGATACTCACCATTTTGTCCACTACCCCGAGGTCGCCGAGTCAGTCACGATCATCTACGAGGACCGGGTTGGTACGCTCTGGGTGGGCACGGCGGGTTCGGGCCTCTTCCGCTACGACCCGGCGGGCGACCGATTCGTGCCGTGCGGGGGCGAGGGCAAGCCTCGCCTCTACGGCGGCGATAACATCCTGGCCCTCTACCAGGATGCGGACGGAACCCTCTGGGTGGGGACGGAATACGGCGGCCTGTGGGGCGACCACGAGGGTCGCCCCTACGGTTACCGCCACGACCCGGCGGACCCGCACAGTTTGCCCCACGACCGGGTGACGGCCATCACCCAGGATCATGCCGGCACCCTCTGGGTAGGCACCGGCGTCTTGCACGAACCGACTGTGGGTGGCCTGGCTGCCCTGGACCCGGCCACCGGCCGGTTCGCCCTCTACCGCCAGGGGCTGGATCATGCCCACATCACCGCTGTCCTGGAAGACGGCACCGGTACCCTTTGGGTGGGCACGGAGAACGGCCTGGCCATCCTGGACCGCGCTACCGGACAGTTCACCGTCTGCCACCACGACCCGCTGGACCCATACAGCCTGGGCAATGACCGCATCTATACCCTCTACGAAGACCGCACCGGCATCCTCTGGATCGCCACTGATGACGGCGTCAGCCGCTACATCCGCGAGAAGAACCGCTTCGCCCTATACCGCCACGACCCCCTGGACCCGAACAGCCTGAGCGCGCCGCGCGTCGGCGCCGTTTTGGTGACCACGAAGGACACAAAGGATGCAGAAAACCTTTGTGTTCCTTCGTGTCCTTCGTGGTTATGGGTTGGGTTGCACGCTGGGGGACTGGACCGCATAGACCTGGTCACGGGCACGGTCACCCACTACCGACACGACCCAAACGATCCCCACAGCCTGAGCCACGACCACGTCACCGCTCTCTGTCAGGACTACACCGGAGCCATCTGGGTGGGCACTGACGCCGGATTGGACCGTCTGGATTCCGCTACCAACCGTTTCACCCACTACGTCTACGATCCAACCGATCCTCACTCCCTCGGCCCCGGCGCGGTCAAGGTCATCTACGAGGACCGCTCCCACGCCCTCTGGATCGGGACGGAAGAGCCGGGCATCCTTTCGCGGCGAGACCCGGCCACGGGCCGGTTCACCGTTTACCGCTACGACCCGGCCCTGCCCGACGGCTTCCCCAACACCTACGGCATCCGCGCCATCCTTCAGGACCACGCCGGTACCCTCTGGCTGGGCACGTACAGCGGCCTGGTGCGGCTGGGCCCTGGTACGGGCACAGCGGCGCTGCGCCCCTCCTTCACCCAATACCGCCACGACCCGGATGACCCTCACAGCCTGAGCGACGATTTCGTCTGGGCGCTTTACGAGGACCGGGACGGCACGCTCTGGGTGGGGACACAAAGTGGATTGAACCATCTAGACCCGGCCACCGGTCAGTTCACCGTCTACACCGTAGAGGACGGCCTGCCCAATGATGGCATCGCGGCCATCCTGGGCGAGGGCGACCGCGAGGGTCGCCCCTACCTATGGCTGGCGACGATGGGCGGCGGACTTTCCCGCTTTGACCCACGTGCCGGAACGTTCCGCAATTATGACACCAGCGACGGGTTGCAGGGGATGCACTTCATCCCTGGCGCCGCTTATCGCAGCCCCGACGGCGAACTCTTCTTCGGCGGCTCCAATGGCCTCAACCGTTTCTATCCCGCCGACATCCACGACAACCCCCATGCGCCACCCGTCGTCCTCACCGCCTTTCGCAAGTTTGACCAGGTGGTAGGTTTCGACCATGACTTAAGTAGCGTCCGCGAGATCACCCTCTCCTATCAGGACAATTTCTTTTCCTTTGAGTTCGCCGCGTTGGACTACGCCGACCCCGCCAAAAACCAGTACGCCTACATCCTGGAAGGATTTGACCACGCTTGGGTATCCTGCGGCCCACGGCGCTATGCTGCTTATACCAATGTCCCGCCGGGAACCTACACCTTCCGCGTCAAGGGGAGCAACAATGACGGTGTCTGGAACGAAGAAGGGCTGGCCGTACGGGTGATCGTCACCCCGCCCTTCTGGCAGACCGGATGGTTCCGCGCCCTGGCGACACTCGTCGTCCTGGGCATTGCCCTGGCCGTCACCAGGGCGCGCATGCGTTACGTTGCCGCGCTGCGACGGAGTGAGGAACGCTTCCGCACGCTCTTCGAGAATGCCCCCGTGGGAGTCTGCGAGGTGGACCTGACGCAAGAGCCGCCGCGCCTCATGCACGCCAACTCCGGTTTTAAGCGCCTCTTCGGACGGAGACCGGAGAGGTTGACAAATGTGCCGCTGGACGATTTGTTCCCGTCCGAATCGCGGCCCATATTGGAGCGCATGCACCGGGCACTGGTTGCCGGCGAATCGGTGGCCCTGGAGGCAACTGGTCTGCGGGGAGATGGAAGCCCCTTCCCGGTGCGCATCAGTGCCGCCGCCGGGCCGGGGCACAACCTGGAACGCTGCATCCTGGCGATGGAGGACCTCACCGTTGAGAAGGCGCTTCGCTCTGAAGAGGAAGCCATCACCGAAGAACGCCGCCGCATCGCCCGCGAAATTCACGACGGCCTGGCGCAGGACCTGGCCGCGCTGCGCCTGCAGGTGCATCGCTGGCAGGCGCTGGTGGAAAGCAACCCGACTCAGGCTCAGGCCGAACTGGAGGACTTGCATCGTTTCCTGGGCGAGGAAATCCGCGAGGTGCGTCGGGCCATCTTTGCCCTGCGTCCGGTCGCGCTGGACGAACTGGGCTTCTGGGCCGCTTTGCCCCGCTTCCTGACCGAGTTTGGCGAACAGAACCAGTTATACGTCAGCCTGGAGACGAAAGGGATAAAGGATGAGATACCCCCTGCTCTGCCCCCATACATGGAACTGGTGCTTTTCCGCATCATCCAGGAAGCGCTGAACAACGTCGCCAAGCACGCCCGGGCGCGCATGGTCTGGGTGGAACTGGATCTTTCTCAGAACATCGTGCTGCGGGTGCGGGATGACGGCGTCGGCTTTGACCCGGCGATACTTTCGGAAAAGTTCCAGCAGGGTCACCTGGGCCTGCGGCAGATGCGGGAGCGGGTAGAGGCCCTGGGCGGCACAATGGAAATACACTCTCAGCCAGGAAAGGGGACCGAGATTCAAATCAACCTGAGAAGGAACTAATTCGTATTCCGTATTCCGTATTCCGTATCTCGTATTCCGTGCCACTCAAGAATACTCATCACACAATACGCAATACGCAACACTGGAGGTGCCTATGTCTCCCATCCGTGTGCTCATTGCCGACGACCATCGCCTGTTTCGTCAGGGGCTGCGTCACGTCTGTCAGGCGGCCGGCGGGATTGAGGTGGTGGGCGAGGCCGAAGACGGCTGGGAAGCCGTGCGCCTAGCCCAGCAGTTGAAGCCAGATGTCATCCTGATGGACATCCAGATGCCCGGCCAGGACGGCGTGGAAGCGACCCGCCTGATCACCGCCAACGACCCGCCGGTGCGGGTGATCATCCTCACTATGTACCGGCAGGACCAGTACGTCTTTGAGGCCATCAAGGCCGGCGCGCGGGGTTACCTACTCAAGGATATTGACGAACGAGAACTGGTGGAGGCCATCCGTGCCGTACACCGGGGCGATGCTCTCATCAACCCCGGTCTGGCAGCGCGGCTTCTGGAGGAATTCCGTCGCCTCAGCCGGGGAGAAACCACCGGAGAAACGGAAAGATTGACCGATGGGGAGATGCAGGTGTTGCGTCTGGTGGCCCAAGGGGCCGACAACAAAACGGTGGCCGAGCGACTGGCCCTTTCAGAGAGAACGGTGTCCAACCGCCTGAGCGAAATCTACCGCAAGCTGCACGTCAACAGCCGCACCCAGGCCGCCCTGGTCGCCCTGCGGCGCGGCTGGGTAACGCTGGAAGAGAACCAGAACCACAATGGGCACGAAGGACACAAAGGTTGACCCCATAATCCCTTCGTGCCCTTTGTGTCCTTCGTGGTTGGGAAAAAGTACCCTCACTGAGGGTACTTTTTTCTTTATCCAACAGGTAACCTTTACTCTTGTGAACCAGAGTAGAGGCTGGTATCATAGAGTGGGGGTGACATATGACCATTCCAATTATTGTCGCCATTTTGGCCCATGACGACATACTGCGTCGGAGAGTACGGACCTGGCTAGAGGGCGCCAGCGACATTGCCGTAGTAGGGGAAGCAGGAAACAAACAGGAAGCGCTGGAGGAATTGCATTCCTGGCATCCCAGGGTGCTCCTGGCCGACCTGGATACTTTGGGCGACTCAGAGGAAGTTGCCCACCTGCTTGCTTGTTTCCCCGAAACCCGGCTCATCGTTCTGCACGGCGAGGCAGAGGAGTCTCGGGTGCTGGAAGCACTGCAGTGGGGGGCCCTGGGCCATCTGGCGAAAGGAAACCTGCAACCGGAAGAGGTTGTGAAAGCTGTTCGGTCGGTGGCCCGGAGTGAAGCCTTCCTCAGCCCCACCGTCGCCGGATGGATCGTAGAGGAAGTCGCACGCCGCCTGCGAGCCCCGTAAGTTCACCGCCGAGGCGTTGAGGGCACGGAGATTTAAAAACCCTCTGCGTTCTCTGGGTCTCGGCGGTGAGCAAAGCAAAGGAGGAAACAATGTACCGAAAACTGCTGCTTGGATTGACCTTGACGTTGCTGCTCTCGGCCTGTAGGGGGCAAGAGACAACCCGGCTGGCGGCCGGGCCACATATCTGGATTGATGCCCCATTGAGCGGGGCAGAAGTGCCGCCGGGCATCAATATCCAGGTCGTGGCTTACGTCTCCGCGCCCGGTAACGTAACCCAGATGTCTTTGCTGATCGGTGGTGCACCTGTTGGGACGATGGTGATCAGCCCCGTCAAGGAGGGATTGGTGAGAGGCGAGGGAGTGTGGACACCCCCCGGTCCTGGCCGGTATTCCCTCAGCGTCCAGGCCATCGTCGCCGACGGCGCCTCGGCTACATCGGACCCGGTGCTGCTGGTTGTGACCGGAGAGGGGCCTGTCGCCGGCGTGCCGCCCGTCACGGTCACCCCGACCGTCACCCCCACCCTCCCGCCATCCCCCGTGATCAAGCTTATGGCCGATTCCACATCCCTCACCGCCGGCAGTTGTACCTTCCTGCGCTGGGGAGTGTACAACGTTCAGCCCCAGAGTATCGAGTTGAACGGACAGCCGGTAGCCTCGGAGGGCGAGCAACAGGTCTGCCCCTGCCAGACCACAACCTATGACCTGATCGTCCTGGCGGAAGACAAATACGTGGAAAGCGTGACCATCAACGTCACCGGCGAGTGTGTGATGCCCACATTACCGCCACCCCAACGGGAGATATTTTTCCAGGCCGATCCCCCCACCATCCCGGCCGGGGGCTGCACCACGCTGAGCTGGAAAAACCCGGATGTCCAAAGCACTACCCTGAACGGTAAGCCAGTGGAGTGGTACGGCTCTCAGCAGGTTTGTGGCCTGTGCGCCCCTCAGACCTATAACCTTGAGGTGGTCTGGCCGGATGGCACCCGCGACGCCCGCACCCTGACCGTCAACGTCACCGGCTCCTGCGTCACGCCCACCGCTACTCCAACCCAGACGCCCACTCCCACCGCTTTCCCGCAGGCGACCATCAACTTCTGGGCCGATGCCACAATGATTCCGGCCGGCACCTGCACCACCATCCACTGGCAGACCGCCAACGTTCGGGCCGTCTACTTCAACGGGCAGGGCGTTGCCGGAGAGGGCACCTATCAGGCCTGCCCCAACACGACCTGTGAAATCTACACCCTGGATGTCGTGTTACAGGATGGTTCCCACGACATCCGCACCCTGACCATCTGCCTTACCGTATCGCCGCCACCCAGCGCCACGCCGCCACCTCAGGACACCACCCCACCGCCCGCGCCTGCGTCCCTCAAACCCGGCAGCACCGACCCGGCTCATCCGCAGGACCTGGATTCCTGCAGTCCGGTAGTCCTCCGTTGGCAGCCGGTGACCGATCGGGGAGGCAGCGGTCTCCAGGGCTACCGCGTCAGCCTACAGCGGAACAACAATGGGCAATGGCAGAGCATCGAGCCGTATTTCATCATCTACGAGACTGGTGTGGATGTCACCCAATGGCTGGAGGCAGGCTGGGACTATCGTTGGAATGTCTGGGCGATAGACAACGCCGGCAATGACGGCGCGCCGTCTGCCTGGCGTTACTTCGGATGCCCGCTGGAGTGACAGCAGTCAGTCAGGTGGCAGTCACCTTTGAGGTAACGGTCACCTGATGAATGAGGAGGTAAAAACATGAAGCGCCGAAAGAATGTGTTGACCTGCTCCTTGCTGCTGGTTGGCCTTGTCGTCGCCGTGTGCCTGCTTGGCGCCCTCGGCTACCTGGCCTACCGCCGCGTCCTGCCGCCCCTGATCGTCGGACGGCGGGATGCGGCCCGGCCGACAGTCGCCATTCTCGCCCCACAGCACGGCGAGCAAGTGTCGGTCGCCTCCAACATCGTGGTTCAGGTTGAGGGCCGCGTGCTGACCGGCCAGGTCGTCCTCCTGCAACTCTGGGCGGACGGCGAACTCGTCGGTGAAAGAAGCGGTGCAGCGACACAACTCAACGCCCAGTGGACCTGGATGCCGCGTACGGCAGGTAACCACACCCTGGCCGCCCGCGCCTACAATGAGCGACGCGATGCGGGCGTGGCCATGGTGCGCGTGACGGCCATCGAAGCCGCCGACGCCGACCGCGACGGCGTCCCCGACCAGACGGATACCTGCGCCGACCACCCTGGGCTGCTAGATGGAAGGCTGTCCGCCCGGCATGGCCGGCGGTACATCCGACAATCCCGAGGCCCAGGAAGTGGCCGACGCCTGGGTAGGTCCAGGTGAAGAAGCGGAGGAAGAGGCGGTGGCCGAGGCCGGTGCAGCCCTGGGCGGAGAAGTTGGAGATGCAGATGGCGACGGCGTGGTTGGCGACGCCGATCAGTGCCCCGACCAACCCGGCCCCGCCGACAACCAGGGCTGCCCCCGCGCAGTAAGCGGAGGCGGGCCCGGCACGATCCAGGGCGGGCAGAGACGCCCTGAGTTCGATGATTCGGATTTTCCGCCCGGCCAGCGGGCCATTGTGGAAAATTGCATGATCTGCGACTGGCTGGAGGAACAGGGCGGCAGAACCTACAGCGATACCGAAGCCACGCCGGGAATTGGGCTGGAAGTGGAGGTGCTCAGCCTGCGCACCGCCGAAGGCCTGAGCGATGTGGCCTGCTACGCCAGCCTGCAAAGTTCTCCCTGGGAACGCGTGCCCGGCGACCAAGACGAGTTCTTCGATCCTCTCGGCGAGGGCTTCTGGAACGTTGCCGACTACCTGGGCGGAGAACACGGCCAGGGTGTAACGGTGCCCGAGGGAGAACCGCTGCGGATAGATGTGCGCTGCTATGGGCGACAGGGCGACATGCTTACCCCCTCCCTGCACCTGGGCGAGGTGATCCGCGAGCACGGCCCTGCTGACTGGAACGGCCAGACCTTCACCGCCCGCGGCCAGGAAGGCGCCAACTGGTTCGATGTTGCTTACCGCATCTGTGGCATTCCCTGTGAAGATAATGTCATCCCGCCGCCGTACGATCTGCGAATCATACGGAACGAGAGCTACGGCGTGATCTCCTATGTGCTATCCTGGAGTTGGCATGGCGATGCCACTGCTATTGACGGTTTCCACATCTACCGGGACGGCAACCTGATCGCCACCGAATACGGCGCAGACCATCCCTTCACCATCCTCAGCCAGAGCACAGTCGAGCCGGAATGCAGCGATGAGTACCGCTTCGAGGTACGCGCCGTCAAGGGGACGCAAGAATCCGCACCCAGCAACCCGGCCTTCTCGGCCGCCACGGCTTCCTGCCGCGACCGCAACGAACTGGAGGTGGCCGGCGTGACCTTGCCCACGCTCCAACGCGCCGATCTCACCGTGGACCTCAACTACTGGTACGACGGCGATCACGGCGACCAGGTGTTTATATTCGCCCTGCCGCTACAGGGAGGCAGGCCGCCTTGCTGGGAGTTTAGCGGGTGCCCCGTAGAGTTCCACGATCTGTTCTCCCTCGCTACCGCCACCGTCCCAACCGGTGGGGGAGACACTCGTGTGCACGTCTACTACGGCGGCGCCGAGCCGATGGTCACCGACGGCCTGCGCCTGGTGATGATGGATGAGGACAACGAGCTGTTCTACACGCGGGACGTGTCGCTGGCCGTTCAATGGTATCCCTCCGGGCCAGACCTGGCGTGGAGTGGCATCAACGTCCTTTCCCCCGCCCGGCAGGTGGAGGGACAGACTATGCACGATCTCACCTTTCAGGTCGTCAACCGCGGCTATGCCCGCCTGCTCTGGACGCCTTCCTTGAACATCCGGCTCGGCAACGGACAACTGGCTATTCCCACCGAAGATTGGGATGATGTCTGGCTGACGCCCGGCGGCAGCGCCTCCATCGTCTGGTCGGTTCCCGAGGACATCTGGCTGGCGCTGGCCCCCACCTATCAGGTCACGCTGGACCCGGACAACGTCATCGCTGAACTGAATGAGGGCAACAACACCTTCGCGGGCACGGTGAGCCGCCTCCGGATTACCTACGAAGCAGTCGCCTTTTTCAATCACGGCAAGGAAATCCGCATCTTGCGGGATACCGAAGGGAACCCCGATGGCTTTGTCGGTCCGGGCGGACAGTTGCTGGCCCTGATCCCCGGCGCTCCCGGCCCGTGGCTTTATGGCGAGATGCTCCAGTTCAAAGGCGCGGTCCGGGATGACTGGGTGGACAACTGGGCGCACAACGACTTCTACCGGCCTCACGAGGAGGGCTGGGGGGTGCCCATCTCCACAAACCCCACCGCTCCGCTGTGGCGGGACCTGGCCGGCGCTTTCCGCATCATCCGCGAAACCTGCTATGAAGAAGGATACATAGATAGCCCTGACTATGGTGCCGGTAGCAGGGAAGAAAAATGTGATCACCTCATGGCGAGAGGCTATGCGCCCGAACGGAACTGGGTGGAGGTGCGCCACGTACCGGGCAGCCCGCAGAGGTTCTGGCTCTACCTCTACGACGTGGACGTGGATTATCAATGGTGGCCGCCCGACTATGTGGAGGACCACCAGACGATTTGCAACTTTTACACCGAACTGACCACCGAACAACTGCAGAGCCTGCCTGGCGAGTTCATTCTGGGCTCGGCAGAGCAGGGGTGTATGGTGCAAGTGCACGTGGAAGAGATGACCCCCTGACCGATCTCCCGGTATGCGCAGTTCCCACACCACGCCGGTATCTACCCATACCAATTGCCTATTGAAAGGCCGTATGAATTCGGCCAATAGCCTTTGGGAACGATTTCGCCCCCCTTCTCCCCTGCAGCGGGGGAGAAGGGGGGAGAGACGTAGGCTCGGGGCACGATGGCTGCACAGTCAGAGTCAACATCGAAGAGAATCCGTGGTGATTCAGGTGACAGTCACCTTGAAGGTGACTGTCACCTGAACAAAGAGGTGCGAAATGGAACAGCGCGCCCCAATCTCGTTCATCGTATGCCTGGCTCTCTCTCTGACCCTTGCCTGCAATCTGACGGCCACTCGGACCCCAGCCACGCCCGGTGGGGTGTCCGCGCCGCCTGCTCCACCTGGGGGTGAGACCCAGCCGCCCGCCGGCCCCGGCCGCACCTTCTACGTCGCCCCGGACGGCTCGGACTCCAACCCCGGCACCCGCGAGCAACCCTGGGCCAGCCCCGGCTACGCCTCGCGCCAACTGCGCCCCGGCGACACCCTCATCATCCTCGGCGGGCGCTACGTCCTGCGCGAGTACGACGCCGACATCATCACCCCGCCCGCCGGCGCACCTGATGCCTGGATCACCATCCAAGGCGAGGAGGGCAACCGCCCCGTCCTGGCCGGGCGGGATAACCTGACCACCGCTATCAACCTCTCCGGCGTCCAGTACGTGCGCGTGGAGAACCTGGAGATCACCCACGACGACACCGCCTCGGGCGAGGCCGCCTGGTTCCGCGAGGGAGTAGAGATCCTCGGCGCCCCGGCGGCCCACATCGTCCTCAAGGACCTCTACATTCACCACCTGGACGAATTCGGCATGAACATCCAGGACGTGGAGGACCTGCAAATCCTCGACTGCCGCATCGAGTACTGTGGCTTCGGCGCGCTGGGCGGCCCGGCCGGGGAGCACGGCGGCTGGCGGGATGTGACCATCCGCGGCTGCTCCCTCTCCTGGAGCGGCCACTACTACCAGGGCGGCGATGGTTCGAACCGCCCCTATGACCGCCCCGACGGCTTCGGCATCGAACCTTCCGAGGGGCCGATTCTCATTGAGGACACCCGGGCCGAGCACAACTACGGCGACGGGCTGGACTCCAAAGCGGCCAACACCACCATCCGCCGCTGCATCGTCGCCAACAACTCCTGCGACGGGGTGAAGGTGTGGGCCGACGGCAGCCACATTGAGAACACGCTGATTTACGGCCGCGGCGATGGCAACCCCGAGCCTTCCCCCTGGGCGGCCATCGTCATTGACCAGGTGGAACAATCCGGCGCCCGCTTTGAAATCGTCAACGTGACGGTGGACGACTACCTGGGGCAGAACTACCTGATGTATGTGCAGTACGACAACCCGGTGCCGGTGCAGGTGACGGTGCGCAACAGCATTTTCAGCGGACGCGGGCCGGAGTGCCCCATCTACGTCGGCGCGGCCAGCACCCTCATCGCCGATCACAACCTGTTTCACCTGCCGCAGAACGAGACTCTGCTGACGCACGGCAGCAACACCTACACCTGCGCCAACATCGCTTCTCTGGGCGAGGGGAACTTGTGCGGCGACCCGCGCTTCGTGCGCCCGGCCTGGGGCGCGGAGGGGGACTACCATCTCCAGGCAGGCAGCCCGGCCATAGATGCCGGCGCCGCCGACGGCGCGCCGACGGCGGACCTGGAGAACCGCCCCCGCGACGCCCAGCCCGACATCGGGGCGTATGAGTATTGGCAACCGGCTTCCGGGCTGTACCTGCCGCTGGTGAGCCGGAGGTTGTAGAAAACCACATTATGGTAGGCGCGGTTTCTTACCGCGCAACCCCAGTCACGATAGTGTGCCTTCGCGGTGTTGGGGGCCGTCGGCCGCGCTATGGAAAGCGCGGCTACCCCAACTTCGCTCAGGGCGCGGCCCTCCGCCGGGCTCAGGACGCAGCAGCGGTAGGCCGCTACGGGACAAACCTGCCCCGAAACTGAAACGCCCCCCTTTCCCCCAAATTGACCCCCAATCCAAAATCTGTTACAATTGTAGGATAAGCTTAAGCTTGTCCTACAAGGGGGTTTTTTATGAGCGAATTATATCCTATACTAACCGTGGAAGAAGCCCTGGCACGGGTGCTGGCTGCTTTCCAACCCCTTGAGCCGGAGCGCGTGCCGGTGTTGGAGACGCTGGGCCGGGTGCTGGCCGAGGACATCTATGCCGACATGGACATCCCACCCCTGACCAATACGGCTATGGACGGTTACGCCGTGCGTGCCGCCGATACCGCCGGAGCCAGCCCTGAACATCCTGTCCGCCTGCGTATTATCTATGACTTGGCAGCGGGCTACACCACCGACGTGGCGGTGACGCCCGGCACGGCCATCCGCATCATGACCGGCGCCCCCATCCCCCCCGGAGCCGACGCCGTGGTCCAGTTCGAGGACACGGAGCAGGACGGGGATTGGGTCAATATCTTCAAAGGGGTGTCGGTGGGCAAGAACGTGCGCCAGGCTGGCGAGGACGTGCAAAAGGGCGCGCTTATCCTGCCTAAAGGCACCGAGATCCGCCCGCAGGAGGTGGGGATGCTGGCTGCGTTGGGCCACAAGGAAGCCTGGGTACATCGCAGGCCACGCGTGGCTATCCTGGCCACCGGCGATGAGGTGATCGAGATGGATGCTCCCTGGCAGCCGGGCAAGATCCGCAACGCCAACAGCTATTCCAACGCCGCCCAGGTGGTACGCTACGGCGGGGTGCCCGTTTTGCTGGGCATCGCCCGCGACGACGTGACCGAACTGACAGCCAAAATCCGGGCCGGGCTGGAGCAGGGAGCCGACCTCTTTCTCACTTCCGGCGGAGTCTCGATGGGCGATTTTGATGTGGTCAAGAAAGTGCTGGCCGCCGAAGGGGAAATGGCCTTCTGGCGGGTACGGATGAAGCCGGGCAAGCCGCTGGCCTTCGGCCACATTCGAGACGTGCCCCTGCTGGGCCTGCCCGGCAATCCGGTATCGGCCATGATCGCTTTTGAACTCTTCGCCCGCCCGGCCATCCTCAAAATGCTGGGTAAGACCTACTGGGACAAACCGACGGTGGAGGCCAAGTTGCTGGACGAGATCACCCGCAAGGACAACCGACGGCACTTCTTGCGAGTCATGCTCGAGGAACGAGATGGTGAGTACTTTGCTCGCCTGACCGGCGACCAGGGTTCGGGCATACTGCTTTCGATGGTAAAAGCGCAGGGCCTGGCGATTATCCCGGAGAATGCGAATCACCTGCCCGCCGGGGCGCGGGTGCAAGTCATGATGCTGGATTGGCCGGAACGATGCACGGGGATAAAAAAACAAGGAGCAAATGAGGGATGAAATTGCCGGATGTGCTGCATGAACTGACCGCTGCCATCGAACGTCAGGAGCCGGTGGCCCTGGCCACAGTGGTAGAAGTGAAAGGCGCTTCCCCAGCCCAGGTGGGCTTCAAGCTGCTGATCCGGTCTGACGGCAGTGTCAGGGGCAATCTGGGCGGCGGTGCGCTGGAGCAAAAGATACGCGAAGAGGCCGCGATTGCACTACGCGAAGGAAAATCCCGGCTCGTTCATTACACCCTGCGCGAAAAAGGAACCGACGCCATCGGCATGTTGTGCGGCGGCGAAGTCACCGTGTTCGTTGAAGTCTATCAGCCAGCCCCTATCCTGCTCATCGTTGGTGGAGGGCACATCGGCCAGCCCCTGGCCGAGATGGCCCGCATCGTCGGCTTCAACGTTCAGGTGGTGGACGTGCGCCCGGAGCGGGCCACCGTGCCCCAACTCGATCCGGCGGCCATCAATCCCTGGACCTATGTGGTGATCATCACCGAAAATCACCGCACCGACGAGCAGGTCCTGCGCCAGGTACTGGACACGCCCGCCGCCTACATTGGCATGATCGGCAGCCGGCGCAAAGTGGGCACCATCTTCGATCATCTACGCGCCGAAAGCGTACCTGAAGAGCAACTGACCCGCGTCCATGCTCCCATCGGCCTGGACCTGGGCGGTCGCAGCCCGGCCGAGATTGCCCTGTCCATCCTGGCCGAGATAGTCCAGGTGCGCTATGGCGGCAGCGGAAAAGAGCGCAAGTTGCAAGGCGAAATTTGACAATCCCCTCATTCTGGATATAATATTCAATTATCTGAATATGGACTCTGTGTAAGACGGGTCGAAGCTCATCTTACGAGCCAGGTTCACTCAAAAAGGGGGAAAACCGATGTCGCGCAAAGAATTAAAAGAAAAATTCGAGCGGGTGGCGGCGACTATTGATGCTCCTTTGGTTGAGCGGGCTTTGCGCGAGTTGATGCGCGAGGGAGAAGACATGGGTGGAGGAATCAATGCTTTTCGCCTGCTTCGCTACCTGTTAGGCGATCCCTCGTTGACTGACGCTGAAGTAACCTGGGCCTACCGATACATCAAGCCACCGTTACAAGCGGCGCTCGAGCAACTTCCAGCGTACGTATTTTTCGAAGGAGATTGATGAGCTGAGGACGCTATCTTCCCGGCGGGAAGAACGAAGAAGTGAACGAAGAAGTAGGACAGGCCTAAAGCCTGTCCTACTGGTTTATTTTAACCGAGACTCTCTATCCCCGAATCCTCCACATCCATCTCTCTCATCTCACCGGTGACGGTGAAAACCACACGCTCGCAAATGTTGGTCACCCGATCAGCAGCGCGTTCCAGATTGTGGGCTACCCACAGCAGATGAGTAGCCTGGTCTATAGTGCGTGGGTCGGAGATGATATAGGTGAGCAGTTCGCGGTAGACCTGATTGTAGAGAGCATCCATCTCATCGTCTTCGGCAGGGATAGCGCGGGCCAGGGCCACATCTCGCCGCACAAAAGCATCTAATGCGCGGTGGAGCATGTCCTGCGACCTCTCAGCCATGCGTGGGATGTCAATAAGCGGCTTGAGGAGGGGTTTGTCGCCCATCATCAGATTGATCTTGGCAATGCCTTTGGCGTAGTCCCCGATGCGCTCCAGCTCAGAGGAGATGTCCAGTATGGCGGCGATGGTGCGCAGGTCACCGGCCATCGGCTGCTGAGTAGCGATAAGCACCAGCGCGTCGGACTCAATGGCAAAGCGTTTCTCGTTGATAAAACGGTCCTGAGCGACCAGCCGCCGCGAGCCATCCATATCGCGCTTTTTGAGAATCTCCACCGACTCCAGGATGGCGTTCTCCACCATACTCCCCAGAGCCAGTATCTCGTCCTGCAAGCGCTGCAATTCCCGTTCAAAGGTTTCGCGGAGCATATAATCCCACCTCCATTTCCGTACCTGCTGTCTCCGCCGAGAGGTAGCGAAATACCGCCTGGCGCAGGCCATCCCGCACCCGTCGAAAAACCTCCAACCGCTCCGCTTCGCTGCCGGTAGCCGCCGCCGGGTCAGGGAATCCCATGTGCGTCACCCGACCGGCCCCCAGCCAGAGGGGGCAGTTCTGGGCCGCATTATCGCACACTGTTATCACAACGTCAAATGCAGCGTTGCGAAATTCATCCACTAACTTCGAACGCTGGGCGGAGATGTCGATCCCCAGCTCAGCCATGGCCTTGACAGCCAAAGGATGGACGTAGCCGGTCGGCGCTGTGCCCGCCGAGAAAGCCTCCCATCGGTCGCTTAGAAAGTGATTGACCAACCCCTCGGCCATCTGGCTGCGGGCCGAGTTGCCGGTGCAGAGAAAAAGCACGCGCTTCTTGTTCATCCGAATGTTCCGCTCCAAACTCACGGCCTCTACAAGTCCCCGCCCATGAACCGCCACAAAGCGGTCCGGGCTTCCCGCAGGGCCTCCAGTTCATCAACCATATACAGCTCTATCCCCAAACGGGAAACGACGGGCTCCAACAGATCGTAAATCTCTTCTTTCCTGGTCCATATTTCGACGGGCAGGCATTTCACCCTTTCGGCCAGAGTCAGGAATCGCCCGGTAAACTCCGTCAGATGAACACCAGGAGCAACTATATCGCTACCCAGGACAAATCCTGACTCGTGATCTACCAGCAGTATCATATAAGGGTAATACGGCCTCTCGCCTTTTTCCTCTTGCACGGCAGTGGGCGAAAGGAATAGATCCACCTCCCAGACCGCCTGCACGCGCCGAGCCCCTTTCTTGAATCTGGCCAGACGTAACTCGTCTACCGGCTCGACCGGGATTTCCTCCTCAAGTAGAGTGGGAGTCAACCAGGTATCTTTCCAGACGAGGCCCTGCTCCGTTTTCTCCGGCACCCTGACAAACCAGAGATCTTCCTGGGGTGGATCGAGAAGGGCATGGTTTTCCCGGAAGCGGAGGGAGACCTCTCTGGCCTGTTGCAAGACCAAGGTAAGGAACTTCGCTTCATCGGCAGTCAGGTACCAGGGGAAGCAGGCAGGGCGATAGCTGCGGAACACGGGCCAGGCATTTTTCCCCCGAAACTTCAAACCCAGGCTTTTAATCACCTGGTGGTCCACATCACTCAGTTCTTTCCGGGCCCCAAAAGAGGCCATCAGACATTTTTGCATCAGGGCTACTTCCATCGTCTCGATGAAATCTCCCATAGGTTCTGGTTGGGCAGCCATCCTTATGTAGCTTCTTAACCCTTCATCGCCCAGATACACGGCCAGGGCAAACATCTCGCCCAAAGCACCCATGATACAACAGTAGCCGATTTCCCCGCTGACCGGGTCCTGGACTCCAAAAATATCCGAGTCGTACATCCAGGTCCAGGCCTCGATCTCTTTGAATTCCAATGCGGCCTGGTAGAGAGCCTGCCAGTCGGACATGGTGGGTGTGGTTTCTTTCATCCATTACCTTCCTTTCTTTTTATTTTCCAACGCTCATGTCCAGTATAGCAAAAAGATGGCACATTGACAAAATCCTCCCGATTGGGTATAAAATACGCCCAATCTGATCTGGGAGGGAAAGATGAAGGGCGCATCCAATCTGTGGCGCATCGCGCTCGTGCTGTCGCTGCTTGTTGCGTCTGCCCATCAAGCCGGATGGCTGGTGTGGGATGAGCACCTGGTACCCCCGCCGCGGGGGCGTGCGCACCGCAATCCGCGGCGGAATCGGGAGCGCTGGGCGAGGCGTCTGGCGCGCCTGGAGCGACAGCGCCCCAAAGTGACCCGACGCGAGCGACGGCGGCGACGGGAGCAATTGATGCGCGCGTTGTTGAACAGCGCGCCCACCGGGCAGGCGGGATCGCTGCTGAGAGAGCCGAGCCTCTTGCCACCACCTCCCCAACCTGCTGTGCCGCGTCGCTCGGCTCAGGCCATTCCCTCCACCTCGGCGACCGAGACACCCCTCGACCCGCTGGCCGACCTGCGCAAGATGCGCGGATGGATCGACCAGATGGACGAGCGAGAATTGTGGGCGCTGCTCATCCGGGTGCGCTGGCCACAGGGGCCGCAGTGTCCTCAGTGTGGAGAACATGACCTGTGCCACCTCCAACTGATTGAGCCAGACTATCG
>JANLFX010000032.1 GCA_024653325.1 Anaerolineae bacterium | reverse complement strand
CATATTCTGCCACAAATTCGCCGGATGAGCCAATCAATTTACCGGAAACTATAGTTCTGAACCATCCCGGTCTTTGGTATGTTAATGGGGTCGCCGGTGAGGCGCTGGATGAGTCGCTCCACGGACGCGGCGTGGAACGTGGACATCACACCGTGTCCGGTCTGCATAGCCTGGAAGGCGATGGCCCCTTCTTCACCACGGATCTCGCCCACGATGATTCTATCCGGACGCTGACGGAGGGCCGCTTTCAGCAGGTCGAACATGCCCACTTCGGCGCCTTTCTGGTCTTTTCCCGTGCCCCGGGTCACCTCTCGGATCCAGTTTTTGTGGGGCACCTGGAGTTCCGGCGTATCCTCGATGCTCACGATTTTCTTGTCCGGCAGGATGAAGGTGGTGATGGCGTTCATCGTGGTGGTCTTGCCTGAGGCCGTCGCTCCCACGACGAACACGTTCATACCCGCCTCCAGGATGAAGGAAAGGTACGCGGCCATCATGTAATCCATCGTGCCCCATTCGATGAGGTTCATGATGCTGGGCGGAGTACCGGCGAATTTACGAATGGTGAAGTTGCTGCCCCGCCTGGATACGTCGCTCCCATAAACGATATTGATACGCGAGCCATCGGGGAGCGTGGCATCCACGATGGGGTTGCGGACGGTAACTGGCCGCTTGATCCACTCGCCCAGCCAGATGACGAACTCGTCCAGTTCCTCCTCGGTAGGGAAGACGAGAGCTGCTTGCAGGCTTTTGAAGACCTTGTGCTCGATGAAGATGGATCCCACGCCACTGCAGCTTATGTCCTCGATGTTAGGATCCAGAAGCAATGGCTCCAGAAGCCCAAAGCCGACCTTGTCCCGCACCATGACGTACTTGAGGGCTTCCAACTCGCGGGGCGTCACTTTGACTTTCCCACTCGTGCCGTTGGTGGTGACGATGTTGTCTATGGCTTCCAGCAGCCTTTGCTTTTTCCCTTCCGTCGTTTCTTCGGCACCGATTTTCTCCGTCCAGTCCAGAAGTTTGAGCTCGACCTCTGGGATGATGGCATCCAGATTCACTGTGGTATGGGGCTCTATCGGGATGTAAAGGTCTCGCTCGCCGGAAGGGTCCGGGTAGATGTGCACAAAAAGCCCCTTGCTGGCCTTGTAGATGAGATTGCGTTCCTCCAGGTCCTTCAGGTTGCGGGTGACTTTGGGGTAATAGTCGGGCACACCGATCTGGTCGAACGGGACGTAGCGCAGGTACTCGGCCAGAAATGGGTATTCCTCACAGGCCTGCTGCAGGTTTTTGGGCAGCATGGAACTGAGGTTATTGCCAGGGCCGTTATTGACCCCGTCACCGGTGTTTTCAATTGGGAAGGGCAGTTTTACCAGAGCCATAGAACTTACCCCCGAACTTTGCTGATAGGTATGATGCGCATCCCCCAGCCGGGTTCGACTTCAAAGCTGACAATGTTGCCTGTGCTTTGCTCCGCGCCCCTCACCTTGGTGACCTCCAGCGTCTTGACCAATTTGTTCCCCACTTCCTCGGTGCGGAGCTGGAGGTGAGCGTCGCACAGGGAGCGGATGCGGGTGAGCAGTTCCCTGGTCAGACCGTGCGAGTGGACGACGATGACCACCGTGGTGCCATCGGCGCAGAGCCGCTTACACGCCTCGAAGAAGGCCAGTACTTCTGTATCCGAGGAGCTCGGAATGGAGGAAGTGAGGGAATCCACGAAGATCATATCCCGTCTCCTTTCCTTTTTCATGGCCTCGATCAAGGTGGGAGGAGCATCTTTGCCCAGACGGGAGGTTTCGATGGGGAATATCCTGATTTTGTCCAGCAGCAGGTAGTCCATGATGTCCAGGTTCAGGCTGCGCATTTGTTTGACCAGGCTTTTCACCGTGTTTTCACTGCTGAACAGGGTCACTTTGTAGCCGTCTTCCAGACTGCCATACATCATCTGCTGGGCGAGCACGGATTTGCCGGCCCCCGAATCGCCCTCGATCAGGGTCAGCGACTTTATCGGGATGCCGCCACCCATTTTCCCATCCAGTTCGCCGTTGCCGGTGGAGATGATGGATCCCTCCAGCTCGTCGCTGCTGACCAGCAGGGGCTTGATCTTGGTGATCAGCTCCACGGTGCCGAAAGGTTGGATGAGGAAATCGTCTATAGCCGAGCCGGGGCCGATCTCCAGGTTTTCCAACTGGCTTTCGTCGGCGATCATGACTATGCGGATGTGGTTGGTCACCGGGTCTTTGCGCACGCGACGAGCGAAAGAGTTGCCCTTCATGCTCGGCAGCTTGAAGCCCACCAGGATCAGGTCAGGCTGAAATTTGATGACGGCCTGTAATCCCTCAGGGCCATCTTTGCTCCACATCACCGCATAACCCTCGTCTTCGAGAGGGTATCTGATAAGTTCTACCAGTTTGGGGTCGCTCTCGACCAGCAAGATTTTCTTGTTTGCGGGCATTGGCACACCTGCTTACGTTTCAGTAATCTGGGTTTCCGGGCAGAGGAAGCGGGCTGACTGCCGCTTCGGGTTTACCCTCACAAATATCCTTCACGGAAAAGTGATCGAACCAGAGCATGGTTCGCACTCGCTCCAACAACGTCTTCGCTTTGATGGGCTTGCTCAGGAAGTCCACGGCCCCGGCCTCGTATCCGGCCATTTGCTCCTGGATGCGAGCTTCGACGTCCTGGTCATCCAGACCCGGCTCATCCACCTGCCCTTTGACGGTGAGGATGAGCACCGGTATGGCGGCGGTATGCGGGTCGTTCTGTAACAGGCGGCAGACCTCATACCCATCCATTTTGGGCATGAGGATGTCCAGGATCATCAGGTCGGGTTTTTCCTCCCGTGCCTTTTGCAGCCCGTCCAGGCCATCGAAAGCGGTCAGGACTTCGAAGCCTTCTTTTTGCAGGAGGGCTTCGATCAGCCGCACCACTGAACGATTGTCATCAACCACTAGGATGCGCGTTTTAGCACTCATGCTTTTTCTCCAGAGGAAGTGAGATTTCCAGGTATGGTTGCTCGAAGAAGGCCGCGAACCGTTGCACCTCTGTTTCCAGCTCTGCCAGTGCGCCCTGAACCCCGGCCAGGTCACCTTCTCGTCCCAGGGTTTCGATGCGCTGGGCCACGTCCCGCGCCGGACGGCTGCCAAAGCTGGCCAGGGCCCCCTTCATGCCGTGCGCGGCCGCTTTGACGGCCTGGGCATCTCCCAGTTCGATGCCCTGAACGAGGGCGGCCATATGCCTGGGATAGTCGTGGGCCATGAACAACTCAACTCCCTCGCGCAGGAGTTCCCAATCGCCCCCGGCCGCCTCCAGAGCCATTTCCAGATCAACCGGTTGAGCAGCGTCGCTGTCCCGCTCCGTGTTCAGGAGTCGGGCCAGCGCGTCGCGCAATTTGTCCGGGCTTACCGGCTTGGCCAGGTAGCTGTCAACGCCTGCCTGCAGGCATCTTGCCCGATCCTCTTTCGAGGCGTAGGCGGTCATGGCCAGGATAAAGATATGGTGTCCGGATTTTGCTTCCCGTTGGCGGATGGCTCGCGTGGCCTCGAGGCCGTCCATCTGCGGCATTTCCACGTCCATCAGCACCACGTCGAATTTTTCTTTTTCCAGCCCCTGGAGGACTTCCAGGCCGTTGCCCGCTACCTGTACTGTGTGACCGGCCTTTTCCAGCGCTTTTTTGCCGATCAACTGGGCGGCGACGTTGTCCTCGGCTAACAGAATACGTAGGCCCGATTCCGGGCTGGTGGCTGGGTGGCTTCGGATAGGTTCGTCGCTGGCTTGCGAGGCGGTGCCCACGGTGTTCGCTACGATGTGAAACAACTCGGCTTTTTTCACCGGCTTGACCAGGTGGGTGGTGATTCCCAGTTGGCGATAGCGGGCCACGTCGCTTTGCACACCGTCCGAGGGAAACAGCAGCGCTATGGAATTCCCCGGGACGGGGTGTTTCAGAATTGCCTGAGCCACGGTGAAACTATCCATGCCCGGCAACGTTCCATCCAGTAATACCAGATGGAAGGGGTGTGATGCTTCCAGGGCCCTTTCGAACTCTTGTAATCCCGCCGGGCCGCTCTCCGCTTCGGTGACCGCGCAGCCCCAATAGGCCAGCGTCTCGCGCAATACCAGGCGGCTGGTGGCGTTGTCGTCAATCACCAGCACCGGTAGTCCTGCCCAGTTAAATTCCTCGCCGGCGCTGCGCCCATCGTCGGGCTGTTTCTTCAATCTCACGGTGAAGTGGAACGTGCTGCCCACTCCCGGCTGGCTTTCTACCCAGATGCTCCCGCCCATCAGTTCCACCAACTGCTGCGAGATGGTCAACCCCAGCCCGGTCCCGCCGTACTCGCGGGTGGTGGAACCATCGGCCTGGCAGAAAGCCTGAAAGATCATTTCTTGCTTATCCGTGGCGATGCCTATCCCGGTGTCGCGGACCGAGAAGTGGAGGGTCACGTTATCTTCGGTTTCAGAGGTTGTTTCTACCTGGACGACGATCTCGCCCTGGGCCGTGAATTTGACGGCGTTGCCGATCAGGTTAAGCAACACCTGGCGCAGCCGTCCTGGATCACCCACCAGCGCCGTGGGCACCTGGGGTGGGATATGGCAGACCAGTTCCAGTCCTTTTCGCTGGGCGCGCAGGGCCAGCATGTCTGCGGCCTGTTCAATAATGGTGCGCAGATCGAAGTCGGTTTCCTCCAGCTCCAACCGTCCGGCCTCGATTTTAGCGAAGTCCAGGATGTCGTTGACGATGGTCATCAGCGAGTCGGCGGAGGATTTGAGTATTTGCAGGTATTCGCGTTGTTCCGGGGCCAGCGGGGTGTCCAGCATCAGGTCGGCCATGCCGATGATGCCGTGTATGGGAGTGCGAATCTCGTGGCTCATGCGGGCCAGGAACTCGCTCTTAGCCTGGCTGGCGGCCTCGGCGGCGTTTTTGGCTTCTTGTAACGCTGCTTCGGCGCGCTTGCGTTCGGCGATCTCCCGCTGAGCCTGCTCGTACAGCCGGGCATTCTCAATGGCTACGGCCGCAGCCGCGGCCAGCGGCTCCAGCAGGCGCAGGTCGGTGGGTTTGAAACGCCCGATGCTCGTATCTGATACCTGTAGTACGCCGATCACGCCCCGTTTGGCCCGTAGCGGGACGCTGAGCAGGGAACGCAGCGGCAAGCCGGTTTTCTCTTCCACGCCGCTGAAGTGACGTTCATCGGCCTGGACATCGGCCACGACGAGGCTCTGCCCGTTTTGCGCTACCCAACCGGCGAGCCCCTGTTCCGGTGACAGCCGCCAGCCGTGAAGGAGCTCGTGTTGGGGGCCCGTGGCCTGGCGGCAGACCAGTTCATTCGTCTCCGGGTCAATCAGCCAGACCGAGCAAAGGACGGCATCCAGTAGGTGGCGCACTTCTTCCAGCATGGTGGCCAGCACCCTGTCCAGTTCCAGGGTCGAACTGAAGGTCTGGCTGGCGCGGTGGAGCAGGGCCAGTTCCAGGTTGCTTTGGCGGAGGGCTTCCTCGGTGCCCAGGCGGTCCTCCAGGTTGCGGATCAGCGCCTGTTCTGCCCGCCGACGCTCCAGGGCCAGAAGCTGCTTCTCAACCGCTCTCTTGACCGCCGAGCGGATGGTGTCGGAGTAGAACGGTTTGGTCACGTAGTCGTAGGCTCCCAGCCGGATGGCCTCGATGGCTGTCTCCAGGGAGGCGTAAGCGGTGAGCACGATTATCTCTATCTCGGGTCGCTCTTTCCGGATGCGGCGTAGGATCTCCATCCCGTTGAGGTCGGGGAGCATAAGGTCCAGGATGGCCACGCTGAATTGGCCGGTCTGGAGCATTTCCAACCCCTGGCGGCCATTATCGGTAGCCACGATCTCATGTCCCAAAGGGCTGAGGCAGGCCCGTAGCAGGCCGTGTATCTCCGGATCATCGTCAACGATCAAAATGGGATCGGAAATGGTCATCGTTCCTCCACAGGGATGGTTAGACCGGGAATCCGCTGGCCCAAAGCAGCGATTTCACCCGTTGGGCCACTTCTTTGGCTTTGACCGGTTTGGTCAGAAAATCCACTGCTCCGGAATCGAAGCCCGCTAACCGGTCTTTGACGCGGGTGGCAAATTCGTACTGCCGTTCCACGTCCTCGTCAATGCCCCCCTTGGCCGTGAGCATCAGAACGGCGATGCGCGCAGTCTCTGGATCGTTCTGCAGGCGGCGGCAGACCTGGTAACCGTCCATCAGGGGCATCATAATGTCCAGGATGATGAGGTCTGGTTTCAGCTCTCGCGCCTTTTCCAGCCCGGCTTTGCCGTCGAAGGCGGTGTGCACTTCGTACCCCTGTTTCTGCAGGACACTGGAGATGATCATCACCGTGGGTTTATCATCGTCAACGACCAGGATGCGCGCCTGTCTGCTCATGTTTATACTCCTCAGCTTTCCACTGCTTTTTGCTTCCATGCCGGGTCTGAATAGAAAGCCACCACTCGTTCGATCTCCGCTTCCAATGCTGCCAGAGCAATCTCACCGCCATCGAGGCGACCCTCTTCGGCCATGGTCTCCAGGCGCTGGGCCACGTCCCGGGCGGTCAAACCGCCCAGGTTGCCCAGCACCCCTTTCAGCCGATGGGCCGCGGCTTCCACGCCCGGGGCGTCCTGGCGGGCCAGGGCCTCTTTCAGGGCGGCGATGTGTTCCGGGTATTCTGCCAGGGATACCTCCGTCACCGCTTCCAAAAGGTCTACATCTCCATCCACCACTTCCAACGCCTCGTGAAGGTCAACCGCTGGCCGGGGAGGTTCTGGTAGCTCGCCGGGTCCTGCCTTTTTCAGGAATGGCGCGATGGCCCGATGGAGTTCCCCGGCGCTCACCGGTTTGGAGACATAAGCGTCCATGCCGGCGGCCAGGCTCTTTTCCCGGTACTCTTTCAAAGCGAAAGCGGTCATGGCGATGATGGGAATGTGTCGCCCGGTTTGTTTTTCCCGCTCGCGGATGATCCGGGTCGCCTCCAGGCCGTCCATCTGAGGCATGGAGATGTCCATCAGAATCAGGTCGAAGTCCCCCTGTTCCCAGGCCGCGATGGCTTTCTGCCCGTTCTCGACGATTTGTACTGTGTGGCCCGCCTTGCTCAGGTTGGCCTGGGCGATCAATTGATTGGTCGGGCTATCCTCGGCGACCAGTATCCGCAATGACCACGGCTGTTCTGGTTCTGTGGCTCCAGCGGTTGTATCCGGGGTGTGGAGAGCCTGGTCCAGGCGCTGGAACCTGGCGGTAAAATGAAAGGTGCTACCCTGTCCGACCTCGCTTTCCACCCAGATGCGACCGCCCATCAGTTCCACCAGTTTCTTCGCCATGGCCAGTCCCAGGCCGATGCTGCCGTATTGGCGGGTGGTGGAACTGTCGGCCTGACGGAAGGTTTCAAAGATAACGTCTTGTTTGTCCTTAGGGATGCCGATGCCGGTATCGCGGACGTGGAAGTGTAGTTCCGCCTCGCCCCCGGCCTTTTCCTGGGATGGGACGATTTCCTCCACTCCCACGGCCACTTCGCCGTGTTCGGTGAAGCGGATGGCGTTGCCTATCAGACTGGTCAGCACTTGTCGCAGGCGCACCGGGTCGCCCACCAGGTCACGGGGCACTCCGGGCGCGATTTGGCAAGACAATTTCAGGCCCTTCTCCTGGGCGTGTGGGATCATGATTTGGATTGTTTTTTCCACGGCGAGCCACAGGTCAAAACTGTCCGCCGCCAGGGTCAACTGTCCGTTTTCGATTTCGGCGAATTCCAGAATATCGCTGATGATGGCCAGAAGGGCGTTAGCCGAGTTTTTGGTGGTGAGCAAATAGGCGCGCTGTTCGGGTGTCAGCTCGGTGTTCAGGACCAGGTCGGTCATGCCCAGGATCTCATGCAGGGGCGTGCGCAGTTCATGGCTCATCGTGGCCAGGAATTCACTTTTAGCCTGCCGGGCCATCTCGGCTTCCCGTCTGGCTTTCTGTAACTCCTCATGGTACCGTTGCCTTTCCTCTTCAAACAGGTCGGCGTCTTCGGGTTGCCTGCCGTTAGACCTGGAGATTTGTTCCACGCCGGCCAGAAGGAGAGGTGGGGTGTATGGCTTGGCGATGTAGGCATCGGCGTCCAGTCCTAGCCTGCGCGGTGTATCCGTCGTCTCGGTATCCGTGAGCAGCATGAGCACCGGAATGTCGGCGGTCCTGGGGTCCACCCGCAGTCTTTGGTACGCCTCGTAGCCGCTCATGCGAGGCAGGATGGTATCGAGGATGATCAAATCCGGCTTTTCCTCAGCCGCTTTGACCAGACCCTCTTTACCGTCGGTGGCTATGCTGACCTGGTAACCCTGGCGTTCGAGGATCAGCCGGGCCAGTAATGCCTCGGTGGGACTATCTTCGACGATGAGCACTTTCTCCAATGCCATGGGATACCCCTTGCCTGTTTCTTGCTTCCTGCCTCTTGCTTCTTTCCCGCTATTATCCGCCCCTTTTCAGCGGCCTCCAGGCGAGCGTGCAGGTCGGGCAGGTCCAGTCCATGGGCTTTACCGGTAAGGACGGCCTCGACGATGAGCTCCACAGCGTCAATGGCCTCGTAGAGGACATCGCACAGGTCAGCGGTCAGTTCGATCTCGCCAGCTTTGATCGCGCCGAAAACGTTCTCCAGTTTGTGGGCTGTGGTCTCAACATCGCCAATATCGGCAGCGCCGGCGGCTCCCTTCAGGCTGTGGGCCTCGCGGAAAATCTCTTCCAAAAGCTCGACCCGCTCTCTGCCATTGGATCCTTTTTCCAGCTCCACCAGGATACGGTTCATGGCCTGAAGGTGATCGGCGGCCTCGGCTTTGAAGGTAGCCCGCAATTGGCGCATGATGTCATCGTCCAGCATAACCATGTTTCACTCCCGTAGGCGATCTGTGGTGCGTGTTCCCGACTCTTTACGCCTCACGTTTTACAATCTGTACTGTGCCACAACCTCTTTCAACTGCGCGGCCAGCTCGTTCAGGTCCTCGGCGGCTTTCTGGGATTGCTGGGCGCCTGCCGCTGACTGGTGAGCGGCTTGGTTGATGTCGTGCATACCGATGGCGATCTGATCCAGGCCGATGGTCTGCTGCTGCACGCCAGCGACGATCTGCTGGGCGGCCTGGGCGGAGGCGTGTACCGTCTCGGCCAGTTGGCGAATGGTCTGGGCGGTACGGTTTACCAGTTCGACGCCAGCATCCACACCCTTGGACCCCTGCTCGGTGGCCATGACGGCCAGGTTAGTGGCTTTTTGGATGTCACCGAGGATGAGCTTAACCTGGGCAGCGGCCTGGCGGGACTGTTCGGCCAGGGAGCGCACCTCGTCGGCGACGACGCGGAAGCCCTTGCCAGCCTCGCCGGCCTGGGCGGCTTCGATGGCCGCGTTGAGGGCCAGGATGTTGGACTGGTCAGCGATGTCGGTGACGGTGTCAATGATGTCGCCGATTTGGGTTGTTTGTTCGGAAAGGGAGAGGATATTCTGGGCGATGGATTCCACCTTTTTGCGGATGTCTTCCATGCCGGTGATTGTATCCTCGGCGGCGGCAGTGCCACGCTGGGCGGCCTGCGCGGCTTCCGTGGCGGCATCGGCGACGCTTTGAGCGCGTTGGGCGACCTGTTCGGCAGAGGCTCTGATTTCCTCGAGGGTCGAGGTGATCTGGCTGACGGCGGAGGCCTGCTCACGGGTGGTGGCGGCCATCTGGCTGGCCGCGGCCAGGATCTCGGCGGTGGCAGAACTGATGTTCACCGAGCCTTCTTGCATGTGCGTGGTCATTCCCTTTAAGCCGCTGATCATCGAATCAATGCTTTGGCTGAGGAGAGCATAGTCACCCCGATACTTACCGTCCATTTGCACGGTCAGGTCGCCACGGGCGATACGGGCCATGGCTTCACTGGCTTCTTTCATCGAGGCAATTACCGCTTCCAGGGCAGCGTTCATGCCTTCCACTATCTTGCGGTAATCGCCTTGATGACGGGAGGCATCGGCGCGGGCGTCCAGATTCCCCTCCGCGGCGGCGGCGGCCAGCATATTGGCATCGGAAACCAGCAGATGAATGGCATTGACACAGGTGTTAAGATTGTCTTTGACCTTTTTGAAAGCGCCTTTCCACTCCCAATCCTTGTATTCGACCTCCACCTCTTTGGGAATGTCGCCCTGGGCGATGCGCGCGATGTAGTCAACGGTCACGTTTAAGGGGCCGATTATCCAATCCAGGGCCCTGTTGATGCCCTGGATGATCTTCGCATACTCACCCTGATGCTTGGCGGCATCGGCGCGGGTATCCAGTTTACCTTCCACCGCCGCCTCGGCCAACATGTTGGCGTCGGCTACCAGGGCGCTGATGTTATCTTTCATCTCCACCATGGCCTGGCCCAGGATGTCTTTCTCGGACGCTACCGGGACTTCTATATTGAGGTCCCCTTGGGCAATCTTTTGTACGGCGCTTGATTTGGCCTTGAAATATTGCTCCAGGCGACCAAAAGCCCGCCCAATTTCGCCCAACTCATCCTGGCGCGTGGAGACCTTAAGCGTCTGGGCGTAGTCAAGCCCGGTCATGTCCGGGTCGCCCTGGGCCAACGATTGAGCACCTTGGACGATAAGGGCCAGCGGTTTGCTGATAGAGCGGGCCAGGGCAAACGACAGGACGATAGACAGCCCGGTGATTCCTGCTGCAATAAGCAGTACCATGCGGGTCAGTCTAGCTATTTCCCCTTCCACATCGTCCACGTAAATGCCTGAGCCGACAATCCATCCCCAATCGGGCAGCAGTTTCACGTAGGAGATTTTGGGAACCGGTTTTTCCCGCTCCTGGCCCGGCCTGGTCCAATAATAGTCCACGAAACCCTGTCCCTTTTCGTTGCAGACTTTAACGAACTCCACGAACAACTTTTTTCCGGTCGGATCGGCGTAATCGGCCAGCCCGTTGGTGGCATACCACTCGGGTTTCTTTTCTGGCGGATAGTTGGGGTGCATAACCATTTTTGGTTCCAGATCGTTGATCCAAAAATAATCGTCCTCCCCGTAACGCATGGCCTTGACCGCTTCCAGGGCTGCGGATTTCGCTTCTTCTTCGGAGATGAGACCCTCTCTGGCTTGTTGAGCGTAATACTCCAGCACGCTGTAAGCGGTCAATACCAGGTTTCGGGTTTCTTCCCGCCTGGCCTCGTACTGGCTCGCTCTAAACTGGGTATACAGGTACCCCAGGACGAGGCCAAAGCACAGGTTCACTACCAGTCCCAGGGCAACGATCTTGGGCAGCAATTTGAATCTGGATAACGCTTTTTCTAACATCGGCCACTCCTTTTTATTAAAAGTCCAGACTTCGGAAATCTGAATTTACACGACTTCTTCATGAACCACCATCCGTTCATCGCGCATCAGCGCTTCCAGGTTGAGGATGATTAACATGTCTTTGGTCACTCCCTGAGTGTACTCTTCTTTGATGCCCGCGCGGGGAGCCAGTGAAGACTTGATCTCGGACAGGGGTACGCTTATCTCCCCCGATACATCGTCGGCCAGGATGCCCACCTCCAGCCCGGCGGCGTTGACCAGGATGACCTTGGTTAATTCGGTGATCTCCCGTCTGGGCACGCCCAGGAAATCGCGGACGTCTATGACCGAGTAGATGAACCCGCGAATATTGATCACGCCGACCACGAAGCCAGGGGTGCAGGGCACGGGGGTTATTTCTCGCAGCGGCTGTACCTCTCTGACGTAGTCGGTGGGTATGCCGTAGGTCTCATTGGTCAGGGAGAAGACGACGACCCGCAGAGTCTCGCCGGTCCTGGTCTCGGTAGACCTGGCCAGGGCGCGCGCCCGCTCTTCCAGGATGGCCCGCACCTTATCGGCAGACAAAGTTCTGTCTATGTCTCTTTCCAGCATCAGCACAAAATCTCTCCCCTCTTCCGCTTTGACCAGGTGATAGAAGTCGCATTGTGTGCAAGAGCGTCGCTTTTGAGCAAACGTGCCCTGCACCTGGTCACCGCATAACGTGCCGGCGATGGCCCAGCAAATCCGCCCTCCATTTTTCCCATTGTTCGTTCCATCGGTGACGGTAACCCCTGCCGCCGGGCACTCTCCCAGTTCGGATGCCCTGGCCCCGCCAGGCTCTCGACCGCAGCGTTTGTATTCCCAGCAGTTCAGTTTTGGCTCCATGTTTTCATCTCCTGGGGACTGGCGTGTCCGTCCCTTGCTCGTTGGCCTGGCTTTTCACCCTGCGCTTACCTCAGGTCCATTGCTCGCTTGCCAGCTCTGTTTTGACTAATTCCAGCAGACGGCCAGCTAACAAGCCATCGCCCTCAGGGATGGGCTCGTCAGGCAATCTGCCTTCCAGCAGGCGCTGGACGTTCTGCAACGACTTGTAAGCCTGCCTCTTCTTTCCCTGCTGCCGGTAGAGTTGGGCCAGGTGATAGTGGGCCAGGATAAATTCCCGATCCAGGTAGATAGCCGTTTTCAAGGCCTGGAGGGCCATGTCTGGCAGGTCATCCTGCTGATAAATCAGGGAAAGAATGTAATGGGGCTGAGGATGCAGCCTGTCTTTCTTGATAGCTCTGGCGCACCAATTCTGCGCCTCTTCCAGGTCACCCTTGTTGGCATATATCTTGCCCAGCATGTGGTATGTGGGCACAAAATCAGGATCCTGGTCGAGCTTCTCGTACAGTCTGAGCAATGCGTCGTCTAATCGTCCGGCCCGCACCAATTCCAGGGCTATCTGGTAGGGATCGGGCGCCGGTGATGGCTTTTCCTTGCCTTCCTCTGAACCCTTGAGAAGCGGCTCGGTAGCCTTTACCACGGGCGTCGTGGGTATCTGTAACTCGAACTCTGGCTTCCGCATCGCTTTCGTTTCCATCCTGGGCTTCTGGTAAACCACGGCGCCGGGGAAGTTCTTTTGCTGGAAATCCCGATAGAACACCATGTTAGGTTCCGAAGAGCCCGGGATAAACCACCCTCCCCCCGTCAGGCTGTTGTAAAACCTGGTTACCACCTTTTGGGTCACCTCTGGGCTGAAGTAAATAGTCACGTTGCGGCAGAGGATTAAATCCATCCCGCGGGTGTTGGTGACCAGAGATGGATAACAATCCTCCACCAGGTTCAGATAATCGAAAGTGACCATATTTTTGATTTCATTATCCAAGATGTACTGTCCATGGCCATTAGGGTGGAAATAACGCTCCTGGATGCGCTTTTCGACGCCACGGAAGGACCAGGTCCCGTATACACCCTCGCGGGCTTTGCGCAACGCCTCCCGGTTGATGTCGGTGGCCAGGATCAGGATATTCCAACTGTGCAGGTTCGGGATCAATTCGCGCAGGAGTATGGCCACGGAGTAAGGCTCTTCGCCGGTGGCACAGCCAGCACCCCAGATGCGAATACGCCGGTTCAGGAGTCCCTGGCGGGTGATGATCTCCGGCAGAATGTGCTGAGCCAGGGCGTCGAAATGGCTTTTGTTGCGAAAGAAATAGGTCTCGCCCACGGTCAGGGTGCTGACCAGCGAGTCCCACTCGTGGCTGGCCACAGGACTTTTGCGCAGCAAATCATAGTATTCGTCCAGGTTATTCCGCGAAGACGCGCGCAAAGCCTCGGCCAGACCTCTGCTCAAGGTTTGTCGCCTTTCTTCCGGGAAATACAGGCCGCTCCTCTCCAGGATGAGGTCCCGGAAGCGCTCGTAATCCGTTTGGGTCAGTTCGAACTCCTCGTTACTCATGTGAATTCCGCTTGGTGTTGGACGAGATACCATCTCATCCTACGACGATGATGTACTCGCCAGGGCTGCTGTCAGCCGCTGTTGATCCTCGCAGGCCAGCAGCACGTTGGGATCGAGGACCAGGATCAATTTGTCGTTTAACCTGCCCACTCCCGAAATGAATTCCATTTTCTGCGGCCCAATCTCCGAGGTGAAATCCAGATCGCTCATCGGCAGGGTTAACATCTCGGAGACCACGTCCACGATCAAGGCCATCACCTGGTCGTTGATCCGAGCGATCAGCAAATGGTCGTTCAGACCGTAGGGCCTGGTCGGCAGCCCGCACCGTTGGCGAAGGTTAATGACCGGAATGACTTTGCCCCTCAGATTGATCACCCCTTCCACGACTTCCGGAGCTTTGGGTATCGGGGTGATAGCCACCATGCGCACGACCTGGACGACGTTGGTGATGTCCAGGGCATATTCCTGGTCATCCAGCTTGAAGGTGAGCAACTGGACTTCCCTGCCGCCTCCGGTTTCCGATCCCGATTTCGTTGTCATGTTCCTTCCCTTTACCAAAAAACGACGATCAGGTTGCCAACCCGTTCTGCTAACGGGTAAAATGTATCGAGGCGCTGATGCCATTAGGGGTGACTACGGTTGCCAGGTTGGTGGTACCTTCCCCCACGGCAGGCGCGACCGATACCCAAATCACTACCTCTTCTCCTGGATTGAGAATGTCCGGCTCGAAAACCTCCGGAGTGGTTGGGGCATCCAGGAAAATGTCGTACACTGACCACTCGTTTTGTCCCAGACCATAAGGATACCACGTTGCATAGTAGCCGCCATCAATGCCGCGATACTGGAGGATAACATCCCACTGGTCGAAGTCGGCCAGCTTGGTAGTTCCATCGTTCCTGAGAGTGACCTCCACCACAGAACCTCCACTGAGGGTTGTGGCCCCCACTGGCGTGAGATCAGTTCTGGCTTGCTCATCCATCCGCGCTTCCATCCTCTGCCAGGACTCGGAGATGATGTCCTGGGCCAGGAGGTACTGCTCGGACAGGGTGAGTACTACCAGTATCAGAAGAGTGATGATAATCAGTGCGGTGATTGCCGTGTCCATAGCTCACTTGCTAAAGCAGTATTCGTCGGAAACCCCGTTCGGCAGGACTACCTTGACGAAGTATCTTTGCCCATTTACCAGGTAGTCCTGATAATCAATGGTGATTTTCACCGTTGCCGTGGAAGTCCAGTTGGTGCCGTTTTCCACCGTGTATGTCCAGTGGGAGGCTCCCTCGCCGTAGGGGATGCGGGTGAAATTGCCTTCCGGGCCGAAGAAGACATCGCATTGCTCCACGGCCCCGATGGAAAGAGAACCAACGTTTTTGACCCATACATAGACGACTTTGGTTACATCACCATAAGCCACCGCGTGGACGATCTCGATCTGGCTTTGCAGGTGTTCGTCTATCCTCTTTCCTCGTCCGACGATGGCATTGCCGCTTTGCAGCACGGCCGGATAGATGGTGTTGAACACCAGGACCACGGATACCACGCCAGCTATAATCAGGAGAGCGGTGACGATGGTTTTATCCAAGCTCTGCCTCCTCTATCAAGGAGAGAGCTTCTTCGGCATTATTATCCCGTCCCAGCAGCTCGTTCAGGTGCAGGACGGCCTTGAGCACCTCGTTGACCGCCACCTTTTTGGGGGCCTCATCGTCGGTGATCAGGCCGACGAGCCGGAGTAATGGGCTTTCCAGTTCTGAGGAGATGATGCCCCTGTTCGTGTATGCCTGGATCAGTTTGCCCGTGCGCTCTCCCCCTATTTTCCTTGCGGTACTACTCACCCATCCCGATAGGCGCATGACAATATCCTTGTCCGGGTCTGTGGTGGGCTGAACGACGACGGACTCCTCATCCAAAGGCGGGTTGTCTTCTCCCTGCTCTTCGCCGATCTCATCGAGCGAGACTCTCTTGATGGGCGAGGCCGATGCTTCCTGGGGTAAATCCCGCCGCTTGGCGCGGACCGATTCCAGGGCCTGGATGATGCCTTCCGAGGGAGCCGTCTCCTCTGTCCTGAGGGACGGGTAGTAATGGATAAGTATTTGTTCCTGAATATCCAGCAATGTCCTCTGGATTTCGTTCTTCAGAATTTTCATGTCGTATTCAAGAGCCTTTACTCTCTGTTCCAGTTCCATGGGAACCTCCCTTCTTTATTTCAGGGGTGAGGATTGCGATGATTTTCAAAGAACGAGTCCAAAAAAACTGCCCCGCCGGCACGGCCAAGTGAGACGGGGCAGTTGTCTGTGCTCGATAATGAGCGACGAGACCGGGTTATATGAATTCTTGGCTTGGCCGTGCCTTATAACCTGCTTGGATTTGGGGCGCAAGGGCCCCGAGAAAGAAACTCGATTGGAAACTGGCGGTTCGGCCGAACCTCGTCGCCCGGCCGAACCGCTCTGTTGGGGCCCTGGCGGGTGACCCGTCTTCAGGCCCTGTTTGGTTAGTTGAGGTCCATCACCGGGTCAATGCCCGAGGGCGTGGTCCGCTGGATGTTGACAACGGCGCCACTGGGCGGTTTCACTTCGACGACGAAGGTGGTGTTCTTGCCCAGGGCCGTGGATAGGCTACCTAATGGGCAGGTGATCTCCACCAGTTCCCGCTCTTCCAGCAGGCTATCGCCGTCATTGTAGCCCAGCCAGTTCACCGACCAATCGGTGATCTCCTGGCGCTGGTTGGTGTCGCGGTACTCGATGATGACCACACGGTTGGTGGTGGAGAAGTCCACGGGCTCGCCACCGGCGACGTTGGCCAGGGTGAAGACGACGCTGGTGATAGTTTCGGTGCTGGTGATGCCGTTGGCAATGACGCTGCCGCGCAGTTCCAGGGAACCTCTCACCTCGGAGAGGCCGGCGTAGACGGCTTCTTTGCTGCGCTCGGTGGTGAAGGTGCCGGCGGAGAGGATGGTGAAGGCGAAGACGGCAGCGACCACGACGAAGGCGATCAGGATAATCGCCGTCTCCAGGGCGGTGATACCACTTTCGTCTTTCATCATTTTCTTCAGGGGGTTCATTTTATGCTCCTTTTGTGTTTTTATGCTTTTCTTGGATACTTGTTGAAGGATTCTGGTTGCTGGTTGCCAGCTAGTTATTGGCTCGGAAGCAGTAGTCTGTTTTTTTCGATCACCTCCTTGGCATCGCTCCTTTCGTCCCTCCTGCCCGCTCCGGAGGCCTGGCGCGTCCTCCGTCTCGCCCGTCCCATCAGGGTGCCGCCATCGGGTGAGCGGGGTGCAGGGGCGAAAGGGCTAAATAAAAAGGGGGGCTGTTAAGCCCCCCAGGCTTGTTTTTCGCTTTCGGCCCCTGGCTGCCCCTGAAGTCTGGTGTATCCTCGACTGATGAGCAGGTCTCAGGGGCGAAAGGGCTGAAATAAAATAAAAAGGAGGCCGCGAAGGCCCCCCAGATTTTCAATTCGCGTTTCAGTATACAATAACTTTGAGAGCTTGGGAGTAAAGTCGGCGTATGCTGGGGGTAAATATGGGCGTAAAAAAGGCTGAAAGACAACGATGCATGACTAATGGATTTTGATAAAGACACGAAAAAACAAAATCACCCCGCGATTTTCGCGGGGTGATCCGGCTTTTCCTGGTCTTGTTTTGCTCAGGGGGGTTCAGCCGAACAGGCGGGCAATCTCGATCCGTTCGTCGGCCACTTCCCACAGGGAATTGTGCAGTTGGCTGCCGTGGAACAGCCAGACGGCCACGCTCTCGTTCTTGGCCACCTCGATGGCCGGGACGAAATCCGAATCCCCGGCCACAATGGCCGCGTGGGTGATCTTGCCCTTGAGGCTCGTTTGCACCAAATCTATGCTGAGCAACACGTCTATCATCTTTTGCTCGAAGGAAAACCGCCCATCCTCATCCAGTCCACGGCGGGCAAGCCGGCCCAGGCGGACGACGAAGCGGGGCAGGCGATTGAGAGCATCCAGGAAGCTTTCCATAGCTTCAAAGCGCTCGATCTCTTCCGGGGTTGGTGGATTGCTCTTGTAAGGCAGGCAGTGGTAATAGTATGTGCGGAGAATGTCAGCGGTGGGGTGAATGGTAGCAGCGATGGCCCGGGCCAGCTCGTCGAGGTCCACCTGCATGTTATCCAGTTCCCGGCGCAGGATTTTGTCCAGATACCCGCCGTCAATGAAGATGGCTACTCGATACATTCCAGTTCCTCAAATGCCTATTCTTTCCCCCAGGCGATGCTGGCCACGCCCAGGAGTTTTTTGCAATGAGGGCATGAAAACGCACCGATACGCCCGGTCTCGCTGAAAACCAGACCCTTCACGCGCCAGTTGTGCAGGTTCAGGTACGGGATTTCCTGATTGCAATACGGGCAAATGGGATTGTGTTCGACTTCCTGGGGTTTTTCCATGATGCACCTCTTGCTGACAGGTTCATATTTCGGGCTGACAGATGTTCTCGGCAACGCGCCGGGCGCTATTGTAGCACAGATGTAAGGCGGGGGCAAATGCGCTCTCCGTGGCAGATTGGACGCCTTTTCCCGCCTTGCTGTAGGTTTGCTGTTCGACTGTCGAACACTGGCAAGCCTGTGAGGCCTGTGAGGCCGTGTGTCCTGAGAGGAGTGTAGTGTGCGGGCCTACCCTGGCGAAGGTTGCAAACCTTCGCCAGGGTGGATCTACCCGTAGCAGACGTGCTGGAGTCTTTCTGCCTCGTAGCTGTGCCAGCCGGGGCAGGATAGATAATCATATGCCGGATTTTCTATCATTGGGCAGTAGCCCTGGTAGAAGCGGCAGTAATAGCCGTTGGATTGGGCGGCGTAGATGCCCTTGAGGGGGCAGGGGTTGGTCATCCGATTAAACCGATGGAGCTGATGTATCGGCTTAATCGGCTCCATCGGATGACCAATCGGCTGACCTGGCTGACCCCCCGTGGCTTTGACCATCGCCGCTATCGCCACCTGCACGCCCCGGCGGAAGGCCTCCAGACTCTCTGCCCCATTTTGGGCGGCCTGAGCGGTGGCCTCGCTGATGCCGTCCAAAGCGGCAGCCAATTCCTCTATGTCGTCCGGAAAGGTTATTTTCAGGCTCATCATGCGCCTCCTTACCCCTTGGGGGCGACCGCAAAGCCGCCCTTACCTGTTGATCGGCTGTAACCGGTCGAAGTACGGTATCCGCTTCTTGATGTCCTCCAGTGTGTGAATGCGGGATGATACCCAGCCGTTGTTGCCATTGTTTGCCCCACGGATGATGCGGGCCCGCTCCAGCAGCTCCAGATAGTAGCGGGCAGCGTGCTGACCAATCCCATGAGGATAGTAGTGACGGCCCGGATCGGCGGTGATGTAGTACCAGGTTGCCCAATTGTGCTGGCGCAGCACGAATTCGTCGCAGAAGGCCAGGAATCCAGCGTAAGAAGGTACGTCCACATCAAGGAGTGTACCCTGGTACATGTAACCTTTATCCTCGGGCAAATCCATTTGCACGTGCGTTGGACGCCGGGGCGCAGGCGGGATTGCGCCGTCTCCTGGCGGCCTGGGGAACATGAATACCACCGCTTGTTGTTGCCACTGGGTGGGCGGTGCCTGCTGCGCCGCCTGCTGCTGGCGTAGGATATCCAGGGCCTCGATGAAATTTTTGAAGCGGCCAACGCATTCCAGCCGTTCTGGATTAGCACCCATGCCGATCTCCACGTCACCGTAGTCCAGCAGCTTTCCCGGTAAGGACTGGTTCAGGATCCAATTTTGGAAAGGGAAGTTGAGCACCCGCTGGTGCAGATGTAGCAGGCCCTCTGGCACGTACAGCCGTCCCCCGTGGAAAACGAAGACCCGTTGCCGCCAGTCTACGATAATCCAGACAATGGCGAGCAGTGGAGCGGAAGGCAGCAGCCGCAGTGTCCACTGGTGAGGCCTGACCAGTACGACGAAGGCCATAGTGAGGGCGAGGAAGAGGGCCCACGCTGCCAGTCGTGGGACCAGGAAGATCCAGTGGGTGCGGAAGACCACCCGGTCGTCACGCCCTCTATCTTCCCACCTTGTGCGCGACATCTCGATTCACCTCCCTGCCGAAAATAAAATCCGCTCTCGTCTTAAGTTGTGACGGGAGCGGATTGGATAGATTTATAGTGCAGCAGTGCAGACAGGATGTTTCAGCGACAACATCTCCACTTTGATGTTGTCGTGCCGTAAGCGCGGATTTTGTGATGTGGCCCAATACCTGCTGTGAATAGCGCGCCTCCGGCATGGCAGTGATCACTCCCGCCGGTATGTGGCCTGGGAACGTTCACGTACTTGGTATTTGCAATTGCCCGCTTGATAATTGACAGATTCTCCATGGTTGTCCTTCTCAGCTTTTTTCCGAGCTTATTTTACCATGAAACTTTGTCTTCTGAAATCCCCCAAATGTCCCACTTTGCATACCACGAAAGTATCATAAAAGAGCGACGCACCTGGAAGGTGCGTCGCTCTTTTTATTGCTGGATAAGCCCCTTCTGTAGGGCGATGGACACGGCCTGAGTGCGGTTGGCCGCGCCCAGTTTATCGCGGATGTTGGATACGTGCTTCTTGACGGTGCTTTCCGCCAGGAAAAGCCGTTCTCCGATCTCCCGGTCGCTGAGCCCTTCCACCAATAGGGCGAGTACGTCCAGTTCTCGGTCGCTGAGGACATCGTCTGGGTGTGATGCTGCCTCCGTGGGCGCGGCGGGGAATTTGTGGGAACAATGTACACTCCGAATTATAGTGAATAATTCATCTACCGTGCACCCCTTTTCCAGGGCCGCTTCCGCCCCAATCTGACGGGCTTTTTGGATGAGGTCTTCATAAACGGTGAGGATCACTACTTTGGTTTTGGGTGCGGCCTGTTTGATCTGCTGCAGGGCGGCAACCCCGGCGCTTTCATCGCCGAGCCACTTTAAGTCCAGTAAAACGACATCGGGTTGAGTTTCTTGTACTTTGATCAGGACCTCTTGAGCGACCGTGGCTTCGCCGACCACCACAATGTCATCGGTAAGCCCTATGACCCTTTTCAGCCCTTCCCGGGCGATGACCTGATCGTCGGCGATCAGCACCCGAATTGGCTCCGTTGCGCTATCCGTCATGGTTCCCCCCTTACTACTTGAGCGTCAAATCATTTTCAAAAGATCCTCTCCTGAGAAGCCTTTAAGCAGGGCGGCATCGGCCCCGGCCTTGAGTGCTTCCGGGAGCAGGTGATCGTACACGCTGATGGCTATCACTTTAATCCCTGGGTAGAGCCGTTTAAGCTGGAGGGTGGCCGAAATGCCCGCCCTCTCGTCATCATCCCATTTTAAGTCCAACAAAACCACATCTGGCCGGGCCTGGCGCACTGCTTCCACGATGAAGCTAATCTGTTCCACTTGTCCGGCTACTATAATGCCCTCGGCAGAACTGAGAATCTTGGCTATTCCCTGGCGTTCAGCCGGGTTATCGTCCGCGATCAGCACTCTCTTCTCCTTGCCCTTGTCCATTATACACCTTCCTGTTTACCTGAGCAATACCTCAGAAGTGACGGCCACCCGGATTTTGGTTCCCTGTCCGGGCTGGGAATCAATCCACAGGGCGGCCCCGATGGATTCTGCCCACCAGCGCATGCTTTTTAGCCCCAGTGCCTCCTCGCTGCGCAACACTGTCTCCTCATTGAATCCTACCCCGTTGTCCTCAATCCATAACACGATCAGGTCATCCTGTCCATCCAGTACGACCCGTGCCTGACCGTTGGGCACGCTGTCCAGGTGCGCATGTCTGACGATGTTGTGCAGGGCCACCTGACCGATGCGCACCAGGGCGTACTCTACATCGGGGGGCAGGGCCAGGCCCAGGGCATCGTGGAACTGGATGCGCTGGCAATGCAGTACTTGTGCATATTGCCGCAAGGCCGGTATCACTCCTTCACCTTTTTGGAGGGGCAGGCGCAGATTCTCCAGCAGACCCCGCAGATCGCGGTAGACGTGGCGCGAGGATTGCAGGAGTTGGACGATGGCTTCTTGCGCCTCGGTGAGCTCTTGCTTTTCCAGCCTGGCCTTGATGTGCTCTGCTTCGAGCATCACCCCGGCGTGCAGGATGTTCATCGTGTCGTGTAGATCACCCTGCAGGCGGTTGCGTTCTTTCTGTAGCATTTCTTCGCGTAGCTGTTCTGAACGCCGGACGCGTTCGATGTTCGTGGCTGCGTGGCGGGCCAAGGTGGTCAACAGTTCCTGATCAAACTCGGAGAAAGAACCTCTCTCCCGGTGTTGCACCCGCAGCACGCCCATGATTTCCCCTGAGGTGTCGCGCATAGGTACCAACAGCAATGTGCAACAGGTTATCTCAGGAAGATAAGACAGGCAGTCTCGGCATTGGCGTCCACTCCAGGCGGGGTGAGCCTGGCATGCCTCCAACGAGGCGAAGTTCAGGGTCTCGCCGGTGGCTGCCACAAATGAAATCAGTCCCACTCCTTTTTCAGAACTGATGGGCAGTGGCTCGGTGGGGATGGGAAAACCGGGTTGCCGGGTGGAGGCGACCAGGAATAAAGCGTTTGTTTCCTGATTTTTGATGTACAGGGAACACTCTTTCGCGTTCAGAAAGCGGGCCCCGGCGTGCACGATCATCTGGTACAGGCCCTCCAGGTCTGTATACTGGGCCATGCTCTCGCTCAACCCGGCCAAATAGTCTTCCAACCGCCTCTTTTGTTCGACGACCTGCTCCCATAAACGGGCGTTCTCGATGGCCACTGCTGCCTGGGTGGCACTGGCAGTGACCAATTCCAGGTGCTCGGTAGTGAACATGTCGGGCCGTGAGTGTTCCAGGAAAAGAAGCCCATTCACCCGCTCACCCCAGATGAGAGGTACGGCCATGACCGAGCGCGTTTTCTGGTGTTTGGGTGACAGGGCAAGCCAACGCACATCCTGGCTGGCATCTTGCAAGATGACCCCTTGCTTGTGGGTTAAAAGCCAGCCGGCCAGTCCCTCGCTGAGCACTCGCTCTATCACCTGGGCCGGGACTTCTTTGGCCACGCCTCGCCGGATGCGGATGTGGCCCAGCGGCGTGCCATCTTCGGCCAGCACGAGGATGTTCCCGTCCTCGGCGCCTACGCTGGCGATGGTCAGGCGCAGGATGGTTTCCATCACACTGTGCAGGTCAAGTTTAGTGCTGAACTGGCTGGTGATGTTGTACAATACCTCTAGCCGGTCTCGTGCCTGGGCTGCGGTGGTAAACAGCCGCACGTTATCCACGGCGATGGCTACCACGCCAGCGATGGTGGAAAGCAGATCCAAATCATCCTGGGTGAAGCCCGTGGGATGTAGCGAGCCATCGGCCCGCAGGCGATTTACCACCCGCAGCACTCCGAAGGAGCCTTCCCGTCCGTTCAGCGGCACGGCCAGTAAATGCTTTACCTTGCCCGAGGGAAGGCGGGCCTGGTAGCGAGCCAGATGGTCCTGGATGACCATAGCACTGGCATCTACTTCGTTTTCGAGGACAGGTGCACCATACTGGCCCTCCTCAGAGGGTACGAGCACGCGGCCAGTCAGCCCTTCGCCAATCTCGTAGCTTTCTTCAGGAAACCATTCGTTTTCCACACCCGAGATGGCCTTGCGCGCCAATCGGCCATTTTCCAACAGGAAAACAGAAGACACCTCAGCGTTCAACCGGGCGCGGGTGGTATCTGCCGCCAGTTGGAACAGGGGGGACAATTGGCTGACGCCCGCCAACCGCTGGCTTAAGATGTGCAATGCATCCAGCCATCGGCGACGGGTCTCAGCTTCACGCAATACTTTGTGGTAGAGTTCAAAATTGTGCACACAGATGGCCAGATTGTTAGCCAGGGCCTGGCCGAGCTGTTGTTCTTCGCGGGTGAAGGGACGCACCTGGGTGCGATATAGCGATAGCGTGCCAATAGGTTCCTCGCCGACCATCAGCGGAAAACAAATCACCGAGCGCAGTTTGAGCCGGTCGGCATGTTCGATGAAATGGATGGCCCCTCGACCCCTGCGACTAATGTGAGAAGATGTCCTGATTTGGCGGGAACGGAAAGCGTCTACTACCAGACTCTCGTGATCCAGACGGAGGGTATGAGCTTCTTTCACGTACCCTTCTGGCCAGCCGTAAGCGTGGCGCAGAATCAGACAGGCGTGGCCGTCTTTGTCCTGACCCGTCAGGCGGAGGGCTGCCGTCTCACAGCCCAAGATGTATGCCGTTTCGCGGATTATCCGTTCAATACTGGCCTTTTCGTCGGTAGAGATAGCGGCCAACGAGGCAGAGAACACAGTGCTCAACTGGCGTTGCAGGGCAGTGGTGCGCTGGCGCAGTTCCGAGGTGAGTGAATCCATGCTTTGGTCTACATAATCAAAATGATCTTGAAGCCGCTGTTGGAGACTTTCATGTGCAGAGAGATTTTTCACGATGAAAACGGCCCGGGCAGAGCCGTCTCCTTGTTCAGACAGGGAAATGGCGGTGACCTGGACGCGAAAGCGGTGACCCATTTTGTCGTTGTACCAGGTAGTCAGGGTGATCGGATATTGATCTGGTCGAGTGGCAATACGTAGCGGACAATCGGCGCAGGGGACATCTTGGCCGCGCAGGGCTTCGTGGCAAGGGGTGTTGAGCAATTCTTTACCGGTCCAGGCCAGAATGCGTTCGCCGACGGCGATAATGCGATATGCGCGGTCCACGGCGAACCAGCTATCGCCCATTTGGGCCAGGTCCTCAGTCAATTGCTTGCGAGCCAACAACATGTGCTGTAGCCTCTCGTGGCGCATGGTTGCTTCCCAACTATTCCAAGACCTCCGAGGTACCCCCGGAGGTCTTGTGATTTGCGCTCATTGTACCTCTATTTGATCATGTTGTCATCCTTCAGAGGGACCATCCCAGGTAGTACGAAAGGCCCAATGGTCCAAGAGTGCCTGGTGCCCTGCATTGCGGAATGTCTTTCTCGCTTGACGGATTGGGTTTATGACTATAAAATATGAACAAATAAAATAGTCAGAAAGGAGCTTCAAAATGACTGTGAGGGTTTCCATTGCCGAAGCCAGGGGCAGCTTTTCCAAACTGCTCAGGCACGCGCGAGAAGGGCCAGTGATTATAACCCGACGAGGCAAACCAGATGCGGTGATCCTGCCCTTTGGTGAGTATGAACGCCTGCGGCGACAGAGGGGCTATTCGAACATGGTGCGCCTTTCCCGTGAGTTGGCCGGGGTTGGCGTGACCGCCACGGAATTGGATGAGGCTTCTCGAAAGGAGCTGGACGAACGGCTATGGTCGTCATAGATGCCAGCGTAGTGCTAAAGGGGTTCTTCCCTGATGAGGAAGGGCATGCAGAAGCTCAGGCGATTATCCGGGCATATGCCCAGGAGGAAATTGAGCTTTTGGCGCCCACCTTGCTTCCCTATGAGGTGGTTAACGCTATTCTCCAGGCAGTGAGGCGCGATCGTATTCATCCGGAGAAAGGGCAGGAAATTCTTAGTGCCTTTGAAGAGCTGGGTATTCCAACAGCAGCGGTTTCCTGGCAGCGGGCCTGGGAACTGGCCTACGCTTATGACCGGTCAGCTTATGATGGGGCCTGTCTGGCACTGGCTGAGGAAACGGGGAGCAAATTGGTGACGGGAGATCGCCGCCTGTATAACGCTGTCAGGGACCGTCTACCCTGGGTGCTTTGGATCGAAGACTATGTCTCCGGATCAACTGCCGCCGTTTCTGAGGTATCCCATTGACAATGATGGAGAAAACGCTTATGGAGAACTTGTTGCTTTTGCCCACACCCCGTCATGTGCTTTTCTCCCAGGGAAAGTTCACCCTGGCTGCGGACCGGCTCATAGTGTTGGACAGCGCCGATCCCCAGACCCTGCGCTTTACCGCGTCCCGTCTGCAATGGGCCCTGCGAGACTATGCCGGGATCACCTGGGAGATCGTAGCCGGTACCGCTGTACCCCGGCAGCGGATGGGTGTCACCCTCAGTGTGGTTCCCGGCAGCGTTTGCCATCCTCAAGGGTATGAATTGACTATCACCGAGGACGGTATACACGCCGTAGCCAATGCCCCTGTTGGTATCTTCTACGCTGTCATGACCCTGAGCCAGCTTTTATCCCAGTGCGGTCGTGACCTTCCTGCTCTGCGCATCCGCGACTGGCCTGATTTTCCCCACCGGGGAGTTATGTTGGACATCAGCCGGGATAAGGTGCCCACTATGGAAACCCTGTTTTCACTGGTTGATTTGCTGGCCTCCTGGAAAGTGAACCAGTTGCAGTTATACATGGAGCACACCTTTGCTTACCGCAACCATCCCCAGGTGTGGGCTGAGGCCTCGCCTTTTACCGGGGAGGAGGTGCTGGCCCTGGATGCTTATTGTCGTGAGCGTTTCGTGGAACTGGTGCCCTATCAAAACGTCTTTAGCCACATGACTCGCTGGCTGGTGCACGACCGTTACCGTCACCTGGCGGAATGCCCAACCGGGTGCGAAACGAGCTGGGGCTATTTCGACACGCCCCTCAGCCTCTGCCCCCTGGACCCGGGCAGTCTGGATTTAGCCCGCAGCATCTTCGATGAATTGCTACCCCATTTTAGCAGCCGATATTGCAACGTGGGCTGCGACGAGACGGTGGACCTGGGTCAGGGCCGAAGCCGGGAGGCGGTGGAGACATATGGTGCCGGGCGGGTATACCTGGATTTTCTGCTCAAGATTTACCACGAGGTGCAGGCCCGGGGACGCACCATGTTGTTCTGGGGGGACATCATTATGGAGCATCCGGATTTGGTGCCAGAGTTGCCGCGCGATGTGATTGTTTTGGAGTGGGGCTACGAGGCCGATCATCCCTTTGACGAACATGGAGAAGTCTTTGCGGCCTCCGGTGTGCCCTTCTTCGTGTGTCCCGGCACTTCGACATGGAATACCGTTGCTGGCCGTACAGAGAATGCGATCGGCAACCTGCGCAATGCCGCCGAGAATGGCCTGAAATACGGTGCGGTGGGCTTTCTGAATACTGACTGGGGAGACAATGGCCACTGGCAACCATTGCCCGTCAGTTACCTGGGCTACGCCTACGGTGCGGCTGTCTCCTGGACCTACGAGACCAACCGCGACCTGGATATTTCTCAGGCCGTCAGCGTTTACGCCTTCTGCGATGCGACAGGCACCATGGGCCGCATCGCTTATGACCTGGGAAATGCTTACCGGGAAACCGGCGTCACTCTTTTCAATGCCTCGGTCCTCTTCCATCTCCTACAGATGACGTCGGAGAAAATCGCTGAAATCGGTGGGTTAGACGAAAAGGGGTTACACAGGACTCTGGATTACATAGATGGGGTGGTGTCGTTCTTACCCTCGGCACAGATGCAGCGATCAGACGCCGATCTTATTCGGCGAGAGTTTGTCTGGACGGCAGGCATGTTGCGCCATGCCTGTCGGCGTGGGCTATGGGCCTTGGGCAGGGCTGGTGGCGACGAGGACGTTGCTCTGCGGAAGGTGCTGGCGGAAGACGCCCGGCAGCTCGTTGCTGAATTCCACGAAATATGGCACGCCCGCAACCGCCCCGGCGGTTTTAAAGACAGCCTGGCACGGATGGAGAAAATGCGCCGGGGTTACGAAGGCGATTAGATTTGGTTTCACCTCTAGATCCCGCGACAGACCTGAATGCAAAGGCGGGACGCAACCCGTTGCGTCCCGCCTTGTGCTTATCTGACGAAAACAGAGCTTCTTGCTGGCTGATCTACTCCTCCGGAGAAATCCCCGTGGGCAGAAGAACGGTAAATGTTGAGCCAATGCCTAACTTGCTTTCCACAGTGATTGAACCCCCGTGGCTCTGTATGATGCGATGGGATATATACAACCCCAAGCCGGTGCCTTCCTCATACCTAGTAGTGAAAAAGGGCTGGAACATGTACTCCAGGTGCTCAGGTGGAATCCCCTGTCCGGTATCGCTGATGGCAATGCTAACCAGATCGTTCTCCTCGCCGCGTACCAGGCTGGTGCGGATGGTCAGTGTTCCACCCTGGGGCATGGCTTGTATAGCGTTCAACAGCAGGTTGATAAATACCTGTTCCAGATGACTGGCCGAACCTGGAATAGCGGGTATCTGCGGTTCATATTCTCGCTTGATCTCGATGGTTTTCAATTGGTACTTAAGCAAATCCAGCGTTTTATCGAGGATGGAATGAATATCGCAAGAAGACCACGGGCTGGATTCTGGACGAGAGAGATCAAGCAGGTTATGGGTCATTTGGCTGATGCGCTGAGCCTGGGCGATGATAATGTCCATGTCTTTGGCTATGGGCGAATCATCGGAAACAGTCTTGCGCACATTGTAAGCGTAACCCAGGATACTGGTCAGCGGGTTCTTGATCTCGTGAGCAAAGCACGCGGTCAATTGCCCCACTGTAACCAGTTTGGCCGAATGTACAAGCTGGGCTTCCAATTCGGCGATTCGTCTGGCGGCGTTATCTGACACGATGGATGGTCCTGGTTTTGGTGTTATGCCTGAACATTTCAAGTAGTACATGTGCCCTCCCAGCAACGACGTCGTTGTCGCGATCGGCGGTAAACCTATTACGCCGGATAATCACGCTCATGCCGGGGTGGGTCTTTAGTGATTGCGTACTTTATGGTGGTAATAGATTACCCCATAGCGACCAGCGCCGGGCTGTATACCGGAGTTGTGTATAGCGGCCGAAGACCGCCTCTTCCATTTCGGCGGTGATGTCGCTGCATCATCCACTCGTCCAATTGCTGGGCGAATTCGCTAATTGTGGAAGCACGGATGGAAGCCACTGCCTCCAGCTCCTCCGCTGCCAGCCCAAAATGCCGGGCTGTGGCTCCAGGATTGGACAGGAGCAGCGCCCCAAACTTCTGATCGGTAATGGCTGTGCCAATTAGTTTGTTTAGGGTATAATCTATCATGGGTTTGTCTCCTTAATTCCCTGATCTTTGTGGTCGAGGTGTCACTGCGCTAAATGATGTTCTGATGAATCCAGGCCTGTATGTTATTCAAAACCGGTGTTGTGAGCGTATGTAGGAAGGGGACCTAAGGAGACAGCGATGTTTATCTGACAAAAAAAGACGCTGCTCTCCTCCGCCACCTTGCTGGATGAACGAAAGCAAGCAGCATCTATCCCCCGCATATGGGACACAATTTGAAATTCGGCCCAGGTCCCCCCTCGTACCAGGCCTGTGACAGTTGGGTGGCAGCAATGATGGCTTTGATAGTAAGAGTGCCTGTCCGCTTTACGGGCTGTCTGCGTTAGCCACCGAAAGAATGCGGTGCACCGCCAGCCAGGACGATGGCGGCCAGGGTGAGCAGAACGTACAGCACCCGCAGTGACCGGACGTTGGCATACTTGTTGTAAAGGTACTTGATCTCCTTCATCGCTTCCTTCCTCCCAATGAAAATCTTATTTTTGGTAAATGCACTTCTATTTTACCATACAAGATTTACTAAATATTTACTAGACATAAATAAACCTCTGAGATCTCTCAGGTCTCGGAGGTCTTGATGGGAAAGAATTCAAATGGCAGGGGCTTCCCAGGCAAGCCCCCTGCGCAGCAAGGGGGCTGTGACCGCTCGCCTGGACATTAGCGGGCGATAATCTGTTCGTAGAGAGCCTGGGTCTCCGGCATGGGCTCGACGCCCATGTCCTCTTCCAGCATTTTAACGCATTGCTGGTAGTAGCGGATAGCAGTAGCTCGATCTCCGGCGAGGGAGGCGCATTCCATTAACCGGCGATATAAGGCTTCGCGATAGGGATCAATGATCAGGGCGCGCTGGCATAAAGCAGCGGCCTGGTCGTATTTCCCTTGGCGCATGTAAATCCCGATCAAGGCATCCACAGCGTTTAGGTACCGCTCCTGCAGGCGTTCGCGCTCAGGTGCACACCACTCGGAGTAAAATTGTGCCAGGTAATCGCCCTGGTACAGATTGATTGCCTGTTGGTAGAGCTGGGCTGCGGCAGGTTCGGACTGGGAGTGTTCTGCTTCGTCCAGTAATCGGGTGAATTCCTCGACGTCATACCACAGGTTGATCTCCGGATTGAGGCGGTAGCGGTCACTATCCAGAATTACGCAATCGGGAAAGAGCACTTTGCGCAGGCGGAACAGGGTAGCGTGAAAGGCGCTGTGCATTTTGGCTGGTGAGCGGTCAGGCCAGAATATCTCACCAATCTGCTCTTTGAGCACGCCTTCTGGATGGCTCAAAAAATAGTAGAAGAACTCCTGGGTTTGCGCTCCCAGCCAGCGGAATACGGGTTGTGAGTCCACAAGCACCTCCTGTCGGCCCAGAGCGTACACCTTGAGGCTGGGCAAGGCTATGGCCGCTTTGACCAGGGCACCGATTGCTGGACGGGCTTTGAGCTGGGCCAGTCGCCTGGCTTTGTCCAGAAGCTGTTGAACCCGGGGGTCAGGTGAGGGGCCGGTGGCCACCGTTTCCAGCATGGGTATGGTTCGCTTGCCATCGGCGACAAGGAATTGGTCGTAGCCCAGTTGCGCGGCCAGGTCCAATGCCGTGCTCAGATGAGTGTGCATATTTGCGGTGTCTTTCTCCAGAAAGGCCAACTGGGCCAGGTGGAAATGCACTCTGGCCAGGTCTCTGATTATTCCGCACTGGTGCAGGTATTCGTGGGCCTGTTGAAGGTAAAGTCGAGCAGCAGCCAGATCATCCTGTTCATAGCTGTTGATGCCCAGAGCGGTCAGGCACATCCCCAGTTCGTAAGGTGATTTGTGCAGGGTGGCCAGTTCGAGAGCCTGGCGACCACGGACGGCGGCCTGTTCATGCTGGCCCAACAGGCGATAGGTTTCTCCCAAGGCGCTCAGAGTGTAGACCAGGAGAAATCCCTCGTTCATGTTCTCGGCGATGTGCAAACCCTCTTCATAGACTTTCAGAGCCTGGACGGTATCGCCCAGGTCCCGGTGTACATCGCCCAGGCTGATCAGGGCGTATCCCTCGATCCACTGGTAACCAGCCTGACGCGCGGTGCTTAACGATTCCTGTAGAGTCTCCAGGGCGGCGGCCAACTCGCCTTGATAGTGCAGGTTCACTCCCAGGCTGTTTAGTGTGCGGGCTAATTCCCCGGTGTTGCCCAATTCTTTCCAACGGCGTCTGGCTTCTTGCAGGTGCTTTGACGAAGTGTCCAGGTCACCAGCTTCACTGTAGGCGACGCCCAGGTCCAGGTGCAGGCTGGGCACGTAGGGAGATCCCAGGCGCTGGAAGAGGGATAGTGCATCGTGCAGGTAACGCGCGCCGTGCAACGGCTGTCCCTGATGCACATAACAGATTCCGAGGTATCTGTAGGCTTTGGCTATGGTATTCTCGTCGGCGCTCTTAATGGCCAGCACTTTTTCGCAGGTCCCGATAGCTTCTTGATACCGGCCTTGCAGGCGATGAATATTCCCCTGACCTACCAGGGCACGAGCTATCCCTTCTTCATCGCCCTGGGTTGCGAAGTCGGCCTGGGCACGCTTGTAGTCCGCCAATGCTTCATCCCGCTTTCCCAGTTCGATCTGAACAGCCGCTCGGTGGAGACGCAAAATCGGCTTGGCGGAGAGCAAATTGCGGGGCAGGGCGTCTATCCAGGAAAGTAAGGTGGTCCAACGCCCTGATTGATGTATCTCGGCGGCTATGGTCTCGATGGCCCGCCCGGCGTTCTCCCAATCCTGGGCTTTCAGGTAATGCGAGATGGCTTCCTCCCAGGATTGTTGGGCTTCTAAGAGCTGGCCGGCACGGCGGTGTAAATTGATGAATCGGCCTGGATCACGGTTCCAGAGCCGGCCTTGCAGAAATTCCTGGAAAAGGTGATGATAGCGGTACTGGCGCTCACTGCCTTCTAAGCGGATGATGAACAGATTGCGGTCCACTAGCAGATCGAGCATCTCTGTGGAGTTGTGTATGCCCAGCAAGGCATCGCACAGGGAGGGGCTCAGCTCATTGAGAACAGATGAGGCGAGCAGGAATTCCTGCACTTCTGGTGCTTGCCGGGCGAATACCTCGCTGGTCAAATAGTCGTATACCTGACTGGTGCCTGCCTTCTCTATTGCGCCAGCTAGAAGTTGTTTCCATCCTGTCTGCGCGGTGAGGATAATGGCGGTGATCCAGCCGTCCGAGTTCTGAGCGAGTTGTTCAGCGCTCTCAATGGGCAGATCGAGGTCGTAGTTCTGCTTGACCAGAGCTCGTATCTCGTCACCGGTAAAGCGCAGGTCTTGCGTGCCCAGGCCGATCATCTGTTGACGGGCAGCAAGTCGCACCAGGGACAACCCGCCGGGAACGGTCCGGCTGGCAATGATGAGATGGCAGTTTTCGGGCAAATGGGCTAGCAAGGCGTTCAGAAAGTCGTTAATGGCGGAACTGGTTTCTACCAGATGGTAGTCATCCAGGACGAGGATGAAGTAGTCCGGGATGGTCTGGTAAATCTCGTTGACTATGGCAGTGACGAGGGGATACGTCCCTTCTTCGTCGAATTGTGTGGTGTTGCCTAACACTGTCCGGCTTTGCTCCCCGAAATCTGGGAAGCGATGGGTTATAGCGGCAAGGAAGTGTTCGATGAAGACCCGTGGGTCACTATCGGAGGGAGACAGGGCATACCAGCACACCGGGAGATCGGTATCGTGAGCAAAGTCGGTCAGCAGCGTGGTTTTGCCGTAACCGGCGGCTGCTGACAAGAGGATGAGTCTGTAGTCTACAGAAGCGTGTAGGAATTCAACCAGGCGCGAGCGCCGCAGCAGGCCACGGGGCAGTTGTGGAAGAAGAACTTTAGTAATCATTGGCGCGATCATGCTTTACAATCCGCCTTGTGTGGTATGCCAATTTAGGAGAAATGGCCATCGGTTGCAAATTTCGCTTTCCCATTATAGCACAATTGCATAAAAACGGGCAATCATTCTTTAAGGTTTTGCTGTCCGACGAGATTTAGTGACTGTTCGAACTTTGGTATAGGGGACCAATAGGCACATTAACCCAGTCCTTA
>JANLFX010000031.1 GCA_024653325.1 Anaerolineae bacterium | reverse complement strand
TGAGGGAGGGGTTAGGAGAGGTCAAAAAGCCCGAATTTAACATTGTCGAGCTACGGTGTGGGTATCGCTATAGCAACGAGGATACATCCCCATGAACGAAGCGGTCACGGAGTGGTACTTCTCTCTGGGGTGGCTGATCACTATCCTGGTCGCTTTCTACCTGCTGAAAAACCTGGTTCTGGAATTCATTGGCCAGGCGCTGATTTCAATCCCCATCATCGGCAGCCTGGCCATGTGGATATTGGCTCTGATATTGCTTCCTGGAACAGTGGTACACGAGATCAGTCATTTCGTGGCCGCCACTTTCCTGTTTGTGAAAGTGAACAAAATCAATTTCTGGCCACAAAAAACAGATAAGGGGGTCGCCCTGGGACATATTCTGCCGGCGAAAAAGCCAGACCCTTTCCGTGATGCCTTGATCGGAGTGGCCCCGCTCATCGGCGGCAGTGCGGTACTGGTGATCATCGTCGCTCTGGGTTTCAGGTTCCCGATGCCCACCTATTTTCTGGGCGCACCACATCTCGCTACAGAACTATCCACTCTGCGCACTCACATTGACTTGCATTCAGCGCGCGATTTGGTTGTACTGTGGTTGCTGTTCAGTATCGGCAATACCCTCTTCCCTAGCAAGGCAGACACCAGGGCATGGCTGCTAGTCGGTGTGCTGGTCGCCGCGCTGGCCGGCGCGCTGTGGTATTTCACCAGGATCGGTCCCTCGGACCTGCTGGCTCGATTGCCGCTGAGCCTGCTGGAAGCGGTCAACATGGCCATCTTCGCCCTTACCCTGGTGCTGATCCTTGATCTGATTCTGGTCATGCCCCTGTTTATCATCGTCTGGGGATTAGGAGCCCTGGCTGGTCGGCGCAAATGAGGAGCAAAGCAGCGAGGAACGAGTCAGCGAGAAAGCGAATCAGCGAAACGATTCATCGCGGACAACGTATTGCAGATTTGCAGATTTGCTGATTTACTGACTGGAGTCTGGCGAATTTTGAGCACCGCTATACATTGTAGGCAGTTGTTTCATTGCCACAAGATGTAGATTCGTAGTAGCGACTTCAGTCGCTCTTTTCCGCCCGCAGACGACTAAAGTCGTCACTACGAGCCCAAAACGCCAGAGTCCAGTTACTGATTCACTGATCCGCAGGTTAGGAGTAAACGTGAGTCTGATTTTGATTCGTTACGGGGAAATCGGACTGAAGGGCAAGAACCGCAGCTTCTTTGTCAAACGGCTGCGGCGTAATCTGCGGGATTGCCTGAAGAAAAATGGTCTGACGGGCACAGTGACCAGCGAGGGGCAGCGCGTTTACGTGGAAACCGAAGCTGGGAATGAGGCGCTGTCGCATCTGCAACGCGTCTTCGGCGTGGTCTCCCTCAGCCCGGTGATCCAGGTCAATGCCGACATCGAGGATATTAAGGAGGCAGCGCTCCGCCTGGCTCAAGAGGCGGGATTGAATCCGACGATGAGTTTCCATACCGCTGCCCGCCGCGCCGACAAGCGCTTTCCCCTCACCTCACCGGAAATCAACCGCGTAGTGGGCGGCCACGTGCAGGCTGCCACCGGGGCCCGCGTGGATCTTTCCACTGCTGCCGATCTGGAAATCGGCATCGAGGTGCGCCAGGGATACGCTCTCGTCTTCGGGCGCTCAGTTCCCGGCCCTGGCGGGTTGCCGCTGGGCACTCAGGGACGGGTGATGGCCCTGCTTTCCGGCGGGATTGATTCGCCGGTCGCCGCCTGGCTGATCATGCGCCGTGGCTGCGGGGTAATCCCTGTCCATTTCGCTTCCAGCGAGGTGGAGACGGCTAAAGCGATGGACAACTGTGCCGTGTTGAGCCGCTACGCTTACGGGTGGGACATCAAACCCATTGTTCTGGATCACGCCGAGGTCGTCGGCCCTATTGTGGAAAAGCTGCAAAATATCGGCGAGGAGCGCTGGACCTGCATCTTCTGCAAACGGGCCCTCCTGCGCAAAACCAGTGAACTGGCCGACCTGCACAAAGCCCAGGCCATCGTCACCGGGGACAGTTTGGGGCAGGTGGCCAGCCAGACCCTGGAAAACCTGGCCGCTATTACCTACGGCCTGGACAAGCCAGTATTGCGGCCGCTGATCGGAATGGACAAAACCGAGATTGTAGACCTGGCCCGGCGCATCGGCACTTTTGATGTATCCACCAGAGAAAGCCGAGTATGCCCGTTCCTGCCCCCCAATCCTCTCACCCGCGCTCATCTATCCAGGCTGCGAGAGATCATCGCGGAGGTGGAAAGTTAGCAAGTTGGCAAGTTTGTAGGTTAGCAAGTTGGCAAGTATCACCTGAAAATGGAAAGGAGCAAAATGTCTAAACTTACCCGCTTACTCATCCTCGTCCTGTCGCTCGCCGTACTAAGCTTCACCACCCTGGCCTGCTGCAATCTGACAGGCGGCGAACCGACCATCGAGAACGTCGTGACCTGCCAGGACATCACCGATGATTACAAACCGGTCAACGAGACCTCGATCTATGCCCCTGAAGACACCTTTTACTGCTCGGTTAAAGTGTCCAACTTGAAGCAGGGCCAGGTGGTGACCTGGAAGTGGTACTACGGTGGCGAATTCCTGTATGAACAGCCCCTCACCCTGGAAAAATCGGGGTCCGGCTATGTCGCCGCCTACCTGACCAACGATCAACTCTGGCCCACGGGCAGCTATAAGGTTGAGGTTTACCTTGACGGCGCGTTGTCCAAGACGGTGAGCTTTTCTGTGCAGTAGGGAATGGGCCAGCGGCAGTGCTTGGAGTGAAATTCTTGCTTATTGGGCAAGAAAATGAACCACGAAGGACACCAAGGACACAAAGGTACAGGCCGTGGTCTCCTTCGCGCCCTTTGTGGTTTGCCTGTTTGTTTGCGGCTGGTCCGGGTTAGGGAAACGTGCGCGTTTATCTGGAATCGTTGGGCTGCAAACTGAATCAGAGCGAGGTCGAGACGCTGGCCCATCAGTTCGCTGCTGCCGGGCATGAGCTGGTGACCTCAGCAGAAGCGGCGGATCTGTGTGTATTGAACACCTGCACGGTGACCCACGTTGCTGCCCGCAAATCGCGCCAGGCCACCCACCGTCTGCGCCGCCTGAATCCTCATGCACGTCTGGTGGTCACCGGTTGCTACGCTGAACTGGCTAACGAGCCCTTCGACGCCGATCTGGTAGTTGGCAACGCAGACAAGCACCGCCTGCTCGACCTGATCCAGCCAGCCACCAGCTTCCAGCAACCAGCACCCGACATCCGCTCCCTGCTGCCTCGCACCCGTGCCTTTGTCAAAATCCAGGACGGATGCGACAACGCCTGCACTTACTGCATCGTGCGTGTGGCCAGGGGACCGCAGCGCAGCCGTCCCCGTGATGAGATACTGGCCGAGATACGTGCTCGCATCGCCGAGGGATACAAAGAAATTGTCCTTACCGGCGTGCACGTGGGAGCTTATGGCAAAGACGCCACAGGAACACAGCAAGGGGATCTCCACTCGCTGATAACAGACATCCTGACCAACACCGCTGTGTCACGCCTGAGACTGTCGTCTATCGAGCCGTGGGACCTTTCCCCCGAGTTCTTTACGCTGTGGCAAGACCATCGCCTATGTCGTCATTTACACCTGCCATTGCAAAGCGGCTGCGATGCCACCTTGCAGCGTATGGGCCGCCGCTACACCACGGACACGTTCGCTCAAATCGTGGCTGCCGCGCGGGAAGCCATACCCGGAGTAGCTATCACCACCGACCTCATCGTCGGCTTCCCCGGCGAGAGTGATGAGGAATTCGCCACCAGTTACGAGTTTGTCGCCCGCATGGCCTTTGCTCGATTACATGTCTTCCCTTACTCTGCGCGACCTGGCACACCCGCCGCCACAGCTCCCGACCAAGTGCCACCGGCCGTCAAGAAGGCCCGTGCCCGGCAAATGATCGCCCTGGGACAGCGCCTGAGTGTCGCATTCCAGCAGGCGTTTGTCGGCCAGACCCTGGAGGTACTGTGGGAACACAGGCGAAACACCTCACGAGGATACACCTGGTCGGGCCTGACCGATAACTATATCCGGGTGATATCCACCAGCGAGGCCGATTTGACCAACACCCTGTTACCCGCGCGCCTGATCGCCGTTACCCCGGGCGGAATGCGCGGCATTGTATCAAACTCTGCCCCTGCACCATGACCTCTCATTCCCACCCGCTTATCAGGTGTACTTCAGCATGGGGGTGTAGGACAAGCCAGAAAAGCCTTGCATAAACGCCCCGTTTTGTGGTATACTACTGATAGAACAGGGAGTAGAGGACGTGAGCACACGAGGCGAGAGCGAGCAAGATATTATTACAAAGGCCGTGGCTATTCTTGCCCAGACCCGCGCAGCCCTGGAAGATCTCATCCGCCAAGTGGATAGTATCTATTGGAGTGGGACTCTACCACCGGGGGAAGCAGAAGCCTGGCAATCACTGGCTGAACGGCTCCACTACCTAGCGGAACGTTACGCAGCCGATAGCCAATACCTCATGGAACCTGCCACCACAATCCACGAAAATGAATCGCGGATTCAACTGATCCAAAGCCAGGAGGAGGAGCGACAGCGGATCGCCCGCGAGCTGCAAGAAGGATTGGGGCAACTTCTGGCCAATGCCGTTTTCGAGCTGGAATCGTGCGATCGTTTATTGGACGATGAACCTGTCCTTGTCCACGAAGGCCTTCGTCTGCTTAAGACCGAACTTCGCGCCGGCCTGGAAACAATGCAAAATCTGGTCACGGAATTGCAGCCGCCGTTACTTTTAAACGAATTGGGCCTGGCAGCCAGCTTAGGACACTATCTCCAGCAATTTCAGAACGCCACCGGGCTGGAGGTACACACCCACCTGGACAATCTAACCGCCCGCTTGCCACCGACGATGGAGATAACCATCTTTCGCATCATCCAGGAAGCTCTGCGCAACATTCGCCAGCATGCCAAAGCCAGCCAGGTTACTGTGGATGTAGAAGTGGGGAGCGAGACCCTTGTTTTCGTTGTCGAGGATAATGGCCAGGGCTTTTCCTGGAATGCTTTGGAAGGGACAGGCAAACACCGTTGGGGATTGATAGGCATGCGAGACCGGGCCCTGTTTTTAGGGGGGAGTCTGCGAATTTTCAATAAAGGAGATGGGGGCACCCGCGTGGTATTAACAGTACCCTACCCTATTCCTGCCGCTCTACCATCCGCCAGAGAAGCTCAGACCTTGCCCATGGGAGGTGAGAGCGAATGAAAAAAATTGGCGTGATGATCGTTGACGACCACCCCCTTTTCCGCCAGGGATTACGCCGTGTCCTGGAGGCAGAGAAAGACATCGAGGTCATCACCGAAATAGACGATGGCCAGGAAGCTTTGCGTCTAGCCCGCGAACTGATACCGGATGTGGTGCTTATGGACATCAACCTGCCTTCCATGAACGGGTTGCAGGTAACCCGCAGCCTAAAGGCGGACTTGCCCAACATCGCCGTAATCATGCTGACCGCATACCACGACGATGAGCAGGTTTTCCATGCCATCCGCGCCGGAGCGGCCGCTTATTATCCCAAGGACGTCACCCCTCATAAGTTGGTGGATGCCGTCCGACAGGTGGCTGCCGGTCATTACGTTATCGAGGATAACGTGTTGGACAAGCCCCAGGTGGCAGCCTGGTTGCTCAAAGAATTCGAGCAGCTAGAAGGCGTGTGGGGTGACACCGAAGAACTGTTCATGCCTCTCTCGCCCCGCGAGATGGAGATCCTGCAACTGATCACCCGTGGCCTGAGCAACAAAGAAATTGCTCACGAATTGGGGATTAGCCAACAAACGGTGAAAAACCATATGACCTCGATCCTGAGAAAACTGGCTGTCAATGACCGCACTCAGGCTGCCCTCTACGCTTTGCGGCGAGGGTGGGTGCGGCTTCAGGATACCGCTAGCAGGTCGCCGGACTTGACAGGCGACAAAAGGAGTAGCCCATGACCACAGAACAAACTGCGTCCGCGCCTTCCCTTTCCCCATTGCAACAACACATCCAGGAATGTCATAAAGAATACGAGCAAACCCAGAAAGAACTCAAAGAAATTGACCTGCTCATTCAGCAGAGTAGCGATGAAGTGGACAAGCTGGCTCGCCGCAACGCGCAAATCACCAACCGCCTGCGCCAGATCGAGGCCAATTTTGATACCGTACCCCGCTCAGATATTCAGGAAGTCTACACCGCCGCGCAGGAAGCTCAGAAACGCCTGTTCATGATGAAAGGCCAACTGGAAAAACTCCAGAGCGACCAGCAACATTTGCAAAAGCTGGCCGATTTGCTGCGCCGCTTCCTGGAAATCGCCGATCAAGAGATGCTGGCCATTCAGCCAGCCGAGACGACCAGCACCCCCAAAAGCGTCAGCCAGCAGATGATCGTGCGCATCATCGAAGCGCAGGAAAACGAACGCCAACATCTGGCCCGGCAAATGCACGATGGCCCGGCGCAAAGCCTGACCAACCTGATCCTCCAGGCCGAAATCTGCGAACGCCTGTTCGATATGGACAAGGAACGGGCCCGGGCAGAGCTGGCCGCCCTCAAAGCCGCCGTCAACAGCACATTCCAAAAAACCCGCAATTTCATCTTCGAACTACGGCCGATGATCCTGGACGATTTGGGCCTGGTCCCGACCCTGAAACGTTATGTGGAGAGCTTCACCGAGAATAGCGGCATTCCGACGAACCTTTCTATCGCCGGTAAGGAACGCCGCATGCCCCCTCACACCGAAGTGACCGTATTTCGTGTCATCCAGGAACTGCTTAACAACGCCCGCCAGCATGCCCAACCGACCCGCATCCAGGTCAACCTGGACATCGAGCCCAAATTGGTGCGGGCCATAGTCGAAGATGATGGCATCGGCTTTGACGTAGCCGGAGCAATGGCCTCCGCCCGCCAGCAGAAAACCTTGGGCATTGCCACTCTGCAAGAACGGGTGGAAATGCTGGGCGGTCAGCTCGCGTTCGAAAGTAGTGTAGGCCGGGGTACCAAGGTGACTCTGGAAATTCCAATTGAATGATACCATTGTAGGGGCGCAGCACAACACTGCGCCCCTACAAATTGCCCAATCCCTGGTATGCTGCTGCTATACCCTACTTCACAGTGATCTCCACCACCATCCACGCCCAGGCCTCGGGCGAATATACCTCGGCCAGACTATCGGCGAAGACCAGCTTAAGCGGCCCCCCCATATCGGAAGACAAGTCTTGACCATCGGCAGCATAAGCCAGCATGATGTCCGTCCCCTTGCAGTCCGCGATTTTGACCTCGGCGCTGTAGCCATCTACGGCCACCAGCTTAAGTGTGGTTGCCCCATCACCTGGCTTTACCATCTCCATCAACCGACTAAGGGGTATACCCGTGTAAGTCAACTCCTTTTCCAACCACGGATCGTTGGTCTTCAGGTCTTTGCCCTCTTTCTTGACCATATCCAGGTCAAACTGATACTCCTCCCCGACATTGGTTGCCTTAATATTGCCCTTGACCGTCAACACCACCTCGCCCTTGGGGACCGCAGGCTTCTTGGGCGCACAGGCGGCTAAGACCCCGACCAGCAGTGAAAAAACAACCAGCGCTAAAAACAGTTTTTTCATGTCTAAACCTCCTTGTTAATCAATGCAAAGCGGCCAATCATTATGACTTCAGCGAACACTTAGTTTTGAAAATGGGCCGCAGGACAAGCTGAAGCTTGTCCTACGCTATTCTTGCTCCTGCAAGCGCTCGGCGATGTCCGCATCCACCACTGCTTTAGCGATATCGAGGGCTTCTTGGGCAGTGGCTGCTCCCAACTCCACCGATTCGACAGCCTTGCGAAGCTGACCGTCACTGGTGCCCAACGAGACGAAGATGGGAATGGCGTAACTGTATTCCAACGCTTCTATTGGCACGCGGCGCAAAGGATTCTCCTCCAGATAGCTCGCCAACTCCGGCCAGGCCAATGCATCCTTGTAGATCGGCACATAGCCGGTCCTGGTTGAAAGGTAAAGCGAACTCTGAGGACTGGTCATCCATTTCACAAACTCCCAGGCGGCATCCAGCATAGCTGGGTCCTCGTTCTGGAAGATGACCAGGCTGCCCCCGCCGATAGATTCCACCGGGTCCTGGCCAGCCAGAGATGGCAACGGTGCCGCTCCCAGTTGGAAAGAAGCCTCCTCCTCAAAACTGGGCAGGTTGGCACTGGACGCCAGGAACATCCCCAGCTTACCGGCCAGGAAATCACTCTTGGCCTCGTTATGTTGCGCCGGGGGCATTATCCTGTGCTCGGTCACCAGCTTACCCCACAGTTCCAGCATCGCCACCGCCTGGGGACTGTTGTAGAGCACTCGTGTCTCATCGGCACTGATAATTTGGGCGCCGTTTTCCAGAAACATCGCGCTCAAATACCAGTGCGTATCTGAGTGGGTATTGAAACCCCATTGATCAATCTCCCCATTCCCATCGGTGTCCTGAGTTAATGCTTTGCCGTATTCGATCACCTCCTTCCATGTTTTCGGCGGGCTGTCTGGATCAAGTCCTGCCCGCAAGAACAGATCCCGATTGTAATACAGCAGCGGCACACTATTGTTGAAAGGCATACTCCACACTTTACCCTGAGCTGAATTGTAAGCCCAGAAAGCATCGCGGATGAGAGAACGATCAATACCATTGGGCCCATCGGTGAAATCGGTAATGGGCACGATAGCCCCCGTCTCGCCCAGTAATGGGGCCGCACCCAGGTGAGCCACGTGTGGCAGCGTTTCTTTGGCATACACGGCGCTCCACACCTTGGCCATGATCTCCGCGTAGCCCCCCTGGTAAGTGGCATTAACCTTGATGCTATCATGGGTCTGATTGAACTCGGCCACCAATGCTTCAACTACCTTGCCAGAACTGCCGCCCAAAGAATACCAGAATTCCAAAGTGATCGCCTGGCCCGGCGCCTGGGTCGGAAGAGCAGTAGGTTTGCCTCCTTCTGCCTGGCATCCGGCGAAGGCGAACACAACCACCAGCAACACAACCAGCGCTTTTCTCATAACTCACCCCCTCCTTTTTAGCCACGCACCCCGGTCATGGCGATACCTTCCACAAAAGATTTTTGAACCAGGAAGTAGACAAGAACCACCGGCAAGGAAACGAAAACCGTAGCCGCCATGAAAATACCCCACTGTGTCCCCCCCTCCTGTCCCACAAAATAGCGCAATCCGACCTGGATGGTACGCAGATGTTTACTGGTGGTGACGATCAAAGGCCATAAGTAGCTGTTCCAGTTGTTCATGAACGCAAAAAGGGCCTGCGAGGCCAGCACGGGCTTGGTCAGCGGCAGAATTACCTGCCCCAGGAATCTCAGCCGGCCACAACCGTCCATTGTGGCCGCGTCCTCCAGCTCCCTGGGAATAGTCATGAATGCCTGGCGGAGCATGAAGATGCCGAAAGCGTTGGCCAGAAAAGGCACAGTTAACGCCATATACGTGTCCAACCAATTCAGTTCCTTGAGCAACAAATAGGATGGGATGAGAGTCGCCTGCTCGGAGATCATCGTAGTACTGAGATAAAGGGCAAAGGCTACATTCTTGCCCTTGAATTCCATCCGTGCGAAGGCGTAGGCAGCCAGGGAACAGGTCACCAACTGTCCCAACGTGACCACCAGGGCCACAAAAAGGCTATTGAAGAAATAAAGGGCAAAAGGAGCGGCGTTCCAGGCATCAAGGTAATTTCTAAAACGCCAGACACGGGGAATCCAAGTGGGTGGATAGGTAAAAAGCTCAGCAGTACCTTTAAGGGAAGTGGAAAGCATCCACAAATAAGGCATAATAACTGCCACGGCTGCACCGCCCAGGAACACGTACCAGAGAGCGGCGAAAACCATCTGGCGTGGATGTCGCCACAGTTTAGCGCGCATGGCCAGACGTGACCCAACCAGACCGGACATTTTCACCCCATCAATCGTAGTAATAGACCCGCGAACCCACAGCTTTGAACTGGATAAAAGTCAGCACCAGCAACAGGGCAAACAATACCACGGCCACCGCCGAGGCCTTGCCCATGCGAAAGGTCTCGAACCCCTGCTGGTAGAGGTAATAGACAATGGTAGTCGTCCTGCCCAAAGGCCCTCCCTGAGTCATCACATGTATCTGAGCGAAAGCCTTGAGCGAGTTGATCACGGAAATGACCAGAATGTAGAAAGTGGTGGGACCCAGCAATGGCCAGGTAATTTTCCGGAACTTGGCGAACTCTCCCGCGCCATCAATTTCCGCCGCTTCGTACAAATGCGCAGGAATGTTCTGGAGGCCAGCCAGGAAGATGATGACATTATAACCCATCCCCTTCCAGATGCCCATGGCAATCAATGCAGGCATGGCCAGACGAGGGTCGCGCAACCAGGATTGTGGTGGCAGGCCCAACCTCAGCAGAAGACCGTTCAACAGGCCATAGTCCGCCGGGTGATAAATCCACATCCAAACCACCGAGACTGCCACTGTCGAGGTGATAGTGGGCAAGAAATACATAGTGCGAAAAAGTTCCACGCCGCGCAACCGGCGGTTAAGCAACAAAGCGAGGCCAAGGGAGATAGCCATGTTCAGCGGGATTCCGCCCAGGGCATAGTAAAACGAGTTGATAACCGACTGGTGAAAAGCCGGTGCATCAATTGGATCGGTGAACAACCATTTGAAGTTGTCCAGGCCAATGTAGACCGGCTGACGGGGCAGATTCCAGCGGAACAAGGAGATGACGAGGGAGAAAATAACGGGGAGGAAAGTGAAAACGGCGAAAACAAGAAAGCTGGGCAACAGAAACAGATAAGCGGTACAGGTCTCCCTACCCCAGCTTAGCCACCAATTCTTCACAGATTTGAGTGGAACAGGGTAACGCCCGGTTGACTCCAATGCCAGGACATTACATTGAGAGCGTAGCTCACCCCCAAACACGTAAGCACCTCCGGGCTCTCGATTGCCGATTTGAACAATTGTATAATACAATTGTTCATCGTGATGTTATTCTAACACATTTTCGAACCCATGTCAATTCTTTCGCCCTCACAGCGCCGTTCCTCACTATTGAATTTGGCTGCAAATTGTGGTATTATATAATCACAACCCCCATCTGAACCCCGTTATAATCGCAAATCAGTCAGCGCTTTTGCAGAACGAGTCCAATGGCTGCCTATTTTCACCGTTGAAATACAGGGCATTCAGAGACATTAGCGATGTTCTCCGGGGTGCGACCCGTCAATGGCGAACGGATGCCGTGCCCAATGTAGATGAGCAAGGAAAGGGGGTGATGTTATCGTCACCGATTAACTACCTGCGCAGTCCATCGGTCCGACTCATACAGACATTGTGTTCTGGGTAGGGGCGCCCCTTGTGGTTGCCCTGGGCAGACGCAAAATCTGCCCTCACCACAAACAAAGTACCAAAGGGGGGAAGAAATGAGCAAGAAAGCGAAAGCCATCTCGATTTTGCTTATCTCCGCGCTGATTCTGGTCAGCGGAACGAGCGTAGTCTTCGCTCAGCAGCCAGGCACCACTTACGTCGTGCAAAGCGGCGATACGCTGAGCAAAATAGCGGCTCTTTATCTGGGTGATGGTGACCGCTATATGGAGATAGTCGAGGCCACCAACGCCAAGCACGCCGAGGATGCAAGCTACGCCCTCATTAAGGACCCCAACGTCATCGCTGTGGGCTGGAAACTGTTCATCCCCGGTGTGGAGAGGCCAGCATTGCCCTTGTGGGAGGCCCTGAAGACGCTGAAGGCCAAGAAGTTCGTGGACCTGACCCATGCCTTTGAGCCGGGCATACCTCACTGGCCAGGCTTCCCGGATTCAACGCGGGAGACGTTGTACTGGTACGAAGAGGGGGTGGGCACCATGGGCTCGGGCTTCTTCGCGGAGCTCTTCACCCATGTGGGACAATGGGGTACCCATTGTGACCCGCCAGCGCATTTCATCAAAGGGTTAAGGACAATTGACGAAATCGGCGTGGAGGAAATGGTCCTGCCCCTGGTGGTCATTGATGTCCACGAGAAAGTGGCCAAGAATCCGGACTACACCATCACGATGGAGGACGTGAAGGCCTGGGAAGCCAAGTACGGCCCCATTCCAGAGGGAGCCTTCGTAGCCATGAGGACCGATTGGTCCAAACGCTGGCCCGACATGGCGGCCATGCGTAACGAGGATGCCAATGGTGTCGCTCACTACCCCGGCTGGAGCATGGAGGTCCTCAAGTACCTCTATGAGGAGAGGAAAATCACAGCTTCGGGTCACGAGCCCACCGACACCGACCCCGGCCTATCCACCAGCGTGGATGATTACTCTTGCGAAGCCTATATCCTGTCTCAAAACCATTATCAGATTGAGCTGCTGACCAATCTGGATCAGGTCCCCGAGGCTGGAGCCATAGTCATAGCCGCTTTTCCCAAGCCTAAAGCTGGCTCCGGCTTCCCGGCGCGGGTGTTCGCTATCGTACCCTGATATTGAGCCACGCTGAAAAATAGACAGGCCCTTGTCCCACCTGTGGGGACAAGGGCCTCTTTAAATATTGCCACATTTGCACGATCCGGGAGAATGCTGCAGTCATGGCGAGCAAAAGGAAACCATCTTCACCAGGCCAGGAGGATTCTTATTGCCGTGGTGTAAAGCGATGGCGGGTCGGCGGCAGAGGCCAACGCATGGGAAATGGCCAGCAGGGCCGGTAGCCCGTGGGTACGATTGATCGGCCCAGATTGCAGGCTATCCTCTGACAACGGTAACTTTCCGGAGAGGATTGTGCTTTTGTCGCTCAACCCAGCACCTCCTGTTTTGCACAACCCCAGTACTTGCAATTTCTCGCTCAACGATTGTTTGCCCGGGTACGTTCAAGGCCTCACCTCAATAGTGAGGCAGCTACACCTTCGTCAAGGTCAGATGTCCATTCGTCACCTTTAAGGAATAGGCACTCTGGTCAACGGTGTCATACAAAATAACTTCTTTCGGGTTGTCATGGGATCCCACGATCAAATTGCCCGTTCCGTCTACCGCCAGGTACCTGGTGCCTTCCCCATCAATCACCTGGAAGATGTCGGCGCTTTGCTCCGCGTTGGCTTCAATGATGGTCTGGACCTCATCCTGAGTTCCTCTTACCTGAAACCTGGCTTGCGCCGGCTGATTCGCAGGCGGATGAGGATGAAGCCTTCCCACCAGCAACTTTCCATCTTCATCCCACAGGGCAGCGGTGAATCGCCAGTCTCGAAGGATGGCCAGTCCCTGATAGCCCGGCACTCCCTCGATAAAGCCCATGTGCCAGGGATTGGTCTCCTTTTCATTTCCAAATCCAAAATCCTTATAGAACCTGATCCCGACATGCCCATTAGTGGCCACGAGATTGAGCAGCACCCCCTCTGGATTGATCACCGAGAGTTCGCTTTTTTGGAAAACCACGCGTTCATTCCTCTCACCCTCTAATTGGGCTATAGGTTGAACGGTACGTGCCAGTTCCATTTCCAATCTGGCAATCTTATCTTCAAGAGCAGAAATCCTGGCTTCCGCCGCACTCAAACTCATTCCCTCCTGCTCGATTGTCCCGCTTTTCGGAAAGAAGCCGGCGATCCAGCCAGAGATCGCTGCAATTGCACCACCGACCACGGTGTAAAGGAAACCTCTTCTCCCCAAAGTCTCTTTCTTCCCTTGTTCTTGTTCAGGCATGTGCCGATCCTCCTTGTTTGGAAACCAGGTGAACTCGCTGGGGAGTGTTGCTAATGAAGATGAGCAACGACGCGTCTCCTTGGCTGAGTAAGCATCACTAACAACATGGTCCATAAGCAATCGAAAGTGGGGATGGTCCTCTGTCCTGTGAATAACCCGCATAGCCATCATGGACAGAGAAACCATCCTCAAAAGGGTCGTTAGATAAAGAGCATCTCGAGCCAATCGTTCACGCGTTTCATGTTGCCCGCGCCAGTTTCAGGGACTTGAAAGCCCGCACCTGCTCCGTAATAGCGCGTTCCGTAGGCAGCCGTTCGATGCTGGAAGCGCCAAAGAAGCCGGCGATGCCAGGCATTCTCTCCAGCGCGTAGCCCACATTCTGCGGCTCGTCCAGAGGGCCGCCGTGACACAGGACGATGAGATCCGGGTTGACCTCCCAGGCCGCCCTGGCCATAGCCATGACTTTATCAATAGCTTCGTCGAGGGTCAAAGCAACGGCAGCCCCGATGGTGCCCGCGGTGGTCAGACCCACGTGGGGAACGAGGATGTCGGCTCCCGCCTCAGCCATCTTCCTGGCCTGGTCTTCATCAAAGACATAAGGAGCTGTGAACAGGTCCATCTCGTGGGCGATCCTGATGGCTTCGACCTCTTTGTCATAGCCCATGCCGGTGGCTTCCAGGTTCTGGCGAAACACCCCGTCAATGAGCCCAACGGTGGGGAAGTTCTGGACGCCTGAAAAGTTGATGGCGATCAGTTCCTTCATGAAGACTTCCATATCCCGGAAGGGATCGGTGCCACACACCCCGGCCAGGACCGGTGTCTTCTTCACCACCGGGATCACCTCACGGGCCATCTCCAGGACGATGGCATTGGCGTCGCCGTAAGGCAACAACCCGGCCAGGGAACCCCTCCCTGCCATCCGATAGCGTCCGGAGTTATAGATGATGATGAGGTCAGCGCCCCCCGCTTCCGCCATCTTGGCGGAAATGCCTGTGCCGGCCCCACAACCGACGATGGGTTCACCCCTTTTCACTTTCTCTCTAAAGTTCTTGAGCATCTCTGCCCGTGCGATTCTCTTGCCCATCTTGCCCCTCCTTATTTCTTTCCCAGAAACTCCAACATCTTGTTGGCCACGGCATCGGCGAATTCGTCATCGTTGATGTTGTTGTCCATTTCGTAGACAGGGATGTCCGACCGCAGGTGCTTTTTGATGGCGTCGTATAGGGCCCGGTCCGCCTCTGGCCACCAGAATTCCTTGCCCGGAGCATCCAGCATAGAGACTCCTTTGAGCGGGAGGAAGAAGGCCACCGGTCCTGTGGACTTGTTGGCCTTCTCGGCCAGGATGCGCCCCAACTCCGCGTTCTCCTCCGGGGTAGTGCGCATCAGCGTCACGTTAGGATTCCATTGATAGAACAGCCGTCCCTTGTATTTCTCTGGCACCGTCTCCGGAGCCCAGAAGTTGACCATGTCCAGGCAGCCTGGGACGATGATCTGAGGCACTCCCTTCCTGGCCGCCGCATCCAGGCGGGTTGGCCCCGCTGACAGCACCCCTCCCACCAGCTCATCCGCCCATTCCGTGGTGGTGATGTCCAACACCCCGGTGATGTAGCCCTCCTCTACCAGGCTCTCCAAAGTCTGCCCACCGGTGCCCACGGCATGGAAGACCAGCACCTCGTAACCGTGCCTTTCCATTGTCTCGCGGCAGCGATTGACGATGGGAGTGGTGTTGCCGAACATAGAGGCGGCCAGCAGGGGCTTCTCCTCGATCTTGGGAGCCGGCGTCTCTACCATGCCCACCACTGCACCCACGGCGTTGGCGTAGAGGCGGGCGCTGATGCGGTTAACCCCAGCGACATCTACCACCGAGGGGAACATAACCACATCGCGGATTCCCACGTAAGCTTTGGTGTCGCCCGAGGCCAGGGTGCTGACCATAACTTTGGGAACGCCAATGGGCAGGGCCCGCATGGCTGAAGTACCGATGGATGTCGCGGCCGAACCGCCCATGGAGAAGATGCCATCAATCTTGCCCTGATCGTAGAGTTCCTGGACTACCTTGCTGATGCCTTTAGTCATGACATCCATGGCCAGGCCCCGGTCCGCCTTTTCCCTAAGCTCCTTGAGGCTGACGCCACCGGCCTCGGCCACCCGGGCAGAAGGGATGTCCGGTTGAAAGACGGGTTCTCCCATCACGCTGGTGTCAATGACCAGGGCCTTATGCCCCCGCCGCTCGATCTCTGCTTTGACAAAGGCAAACTCCTTGCCCTTTGTATCCAGGGCTCCAACTACAGCAATCGTTTTCGGCATGTAACAACCTCCTTAATCCTCAACAGATACGTTTCCTTCGGTTGTCTGCTGAAGTCGGCCTCCGCGTGTGCCGACTCGCTTCAGAATCTCTTTTCCATACGTAACCGCTCAGCCTCTTAACAGTTTGACCACCCCCTTTCAAGCAGCATCCTTCTGGAGACTTGCAAAGAGTCTACGTTCGTGTGGGCGCAGAAGGAGAGGCCAGAATGACCGAGGACAGGGGCATCGAGGTTAGGATATTGGGCATTGTAGTGAACGTATGTTCATTTCCAGTACCCCACCGAATGGAGATAATACTCGGCTGTGTATGCCCCAACGTGTTTGAACTGACTCATCAGCACACGAATCGCGTCTTCGTCAGGCAACTGCTTCAATGACCTGAGAAAGCCAGAGAACGAACCATATTCCTGCTTCATCCTTTGAAACACTTGGGCGTTGTAGATCACGGCTTCCACTTTCTTGCGATTCTTTATCACCTGGGGCGCTTCGAGTAACACTTCGGCTTGCGCCTGGGATAGTCTCTGAATATCGAACCCGTCAAACCCCTCTCGATACCTGGACCAATGCTTTCTTATCGAACCCCAATTCAGGCCCGCCTGCAGAAGGCACAAGCATAGAACCTCGAAATACTCTTGGTCAGATTCAGGTTCCTTGCCGGGCTTGCATTTACTTCTGTCTTCCTTGGCGTAGATGCATTCCCACGGCGCTCGATGTTCGTCGCTCATATTCGCTAACTCGCTGACCGATACATGCCCAAGCGTTTAATCCACTCATAGTCATTCCTGAAAGGGGTTACGGTTCCCCCTCAACACCGTTCCGTTGCTCGCGCAGGTTGACCAGCAGTTCCCCAATACCAAGCCGGCTTCGAGGCTGGTCCTTCGATCTCGCGGGCCAGTTCCGGCCTTTCGGCATCAGCACAAAGATGCCGTATTTTTGTAGAAGCAGATTATTAGCATACACCCAAACGGCGATTCTGGCAAGAGGGCAAGACGGCATCTGCCCTACCGCTTCAGATTGAAACCGGTCTTCAGGTATTGATTGGTGATTTCCTGACCAGTGCCCTGGGCGCGATCCCCAGCCGCCTTTCCGACCAGAAAGCGCTGGCCGATCGCTACGATGAGTTCTTGCAAGCATACGTGGATTCGACCGCCATCGCCAGACCCGAGCCTGTAGTTCCTGGTGGCCAGGAAGTGAAAACCACGCTGCAGACTGAGATCGAGGCAGCATGGTATGGACAAAAGTCACCCGAACAAGCCCTGGCCGATGCCGCAGAGGAAGCCAATCGTATTCTGGCCGAGAAACGATAGCCGGAAACTGTGATCACGGGAAAAGGGAGCTGAGGACATCGGCTCCCTTTTCCCACTCCGTTCGGTCAAAGAGGTATGGGCGATGAGCCGTAAACTGGCAGAAACTATCAGTACGGTGATGTCTGGCCTGATGCGGCCCTGGGGCAGAAGCGGTCTGTTTCGCCGTAGGGCGCTGTGGGCTTATTTGTTTGTCAGCCCTGCTGTCATTGCCCTTCTTCTCTTCACTATTGGCCCCATTCTGTTCACCTTCTGGGTGAGCGTTCACCACTGGAATCTGATCGAGCCTATTCCGCAGATGCCCTTTGCTGGTCTGGATAATTATCGTTATCTCCTGACCAAAGACTCGGTCTTCCAGCGGGCTTTGCGCAACACCTTTGTTTTCACTGTTTGTGGGGTTGGGATCAACACGGTGTTGGGACTGCTGGGTGCATTGTTGCTCAACACCCGGATAAAGGTGCGCGTTTTCTGGCGCACGCTCTTTTTTCTGCCCATCGTCACTGCTCCTCTGGCGCTGGGCATGATGTGGGCCACGTTATTAAATAAGAATTACGGGCTGATCAATAATATTCTGACGAAATTGAGCCTACCGCCGCAGCCGTTTCTATCCAGCCCGCGCCAGGCGCTGGCGTGCATCATCGGCATTGCCGTGTACCAGTACGTGGGTTACTATATTATCATTTACCTGGCCGGGCTGCAGGGGATCCCCCAGGAATACTACGACGCGGCGGCGGTGGACGGGGCCAATGCATGGCAAAGCTTCTGGCACATCACCCTGCCTCTGCTGCGTCCAGTTTTGCTTTTTATCGTGGTGACGAACACCATCGGTGCTCTGCAAGTGTTCGATGTCGTTTTTGCCGCTACCACGGGGCTGGCTGGGGAGACCAGTGGAGGCGGACCGGCTGGCAGCACTATGGTGGTTATGCTACACATGTACAACACCGCTTTCAAGTTCTTCCGTATGGGCCGGGCTACTGCTATGGGGGTTATTCTGTTCGTCATTATTTTTGTCATTACTCTGATTCAGTTGCGTCTTCTGCAAGAACGCCGTTGAAACGGACGGGTGAGGAGAAAAGGACGTGGCTAGACGAAGACTTTCTGTACCAGCTATGGTCAGTTCTACCTTGAAGTATCTGGTTCTAATGGCGGCAGGGGTCTGGATGCTGTTGCCGTTCTTTTGGATGTTCTCCGCGTCATTGATGACCTCCCAGGAAGTCACCCGGTTGCCACCGCCGCTTTTGCCTGCCATACCCCAGTGGCACAACTACATTGACGTGGCGCGGGTGGTACCCCTGGTGCGCTCCTACTTCAACAGCCTGTTGGTCACGGGTCTCACCGTGGCCGGATTGCTTTTCACCAGTTCTTTATGCGGTTTTGCTTTCGCCAAGTACGACTTCCCAGGACGCAACGTCCTTTTCCTGCTTGTGCTGGCCAGCATGATGATCCCGTTTTTCGTCACTCTGATACCTGTCTTTTACATAGTCAAACAACTCGGCTGGCTAAACAACTATGCGGGGTTGATCTTGCCGGGCGTAGTCAGCGCTTATGGTATCTTCTTGATGCGCCAGTTCATATTGGACATCCCTGACGAACTTATTGATGCCGCCCGCATTGACGGTGCTTCGGAATTCCGTATCTATTGGCAGATCATTCTCCCCTTGAGTGGTCCAGCCCTGGCTACCCTGGGCTCCTTTAACTTCATCTCAACCTGGAACTCCTTCCTTTGGCCACTGCTGGTGGTGCAATCCCGCGAGTTGTTCACTGTTCCTCTCGCCCTGAACAGCTTGCGTACCTATGGGATGGAGGCTCAATTTCATCATCTGCAAATGGCCGGCACGGCCGTCAGTGTGATCCCGGCCATGATAGTATTCATAGCCCTGCAGCGCTACTTTGTGAAGGGGATTGCCCTGACCGGGCTGAAAGGGTAGTCAGGTAGGAATTGCTAGCCACCCGAGGAAAGGACGGGAGCCATTAAGAAGTGGTGAAATCCTTGACCGATGTGCTACAGATGCTGCGTTCCATCGGGTGGATGGTTCTCAAGCGGTCCTGGCGCGAGCGGACGCTCGTAGCGGGAGCAATTGTAGGTACCCTCGTGGCCGTGGTCCTGATTAGCAGCGTGCCGCTGTACGCCGACGCGGTCAGTTATACCCTGTGGCGAAAGGAGCTGTTACAGGGACAAGAGGGACAACGCGGTCGCCCGCCTTTCAGCTTCCTGTTTGTCTACCGGGGGGCCTGGTATGGCCAACTGGAGTGGGAACAAGTCCAGCCTCTTGGCGATTACCTGATGGGCCAGAGCGCCTCGACCGTGGGGCTGCCCCTACAGGCCACGGTATGCTATGCCGCCACCGAAAAGCTGCACCTGCAACGTGTTTCGCCGACGGAGCCGGTATCCCTGTCCACCGTGAGTATCGGTTTCCTCAAGGGCCTTGCTGCACAGATGCAGATCACCGTTGGTGATTGGCCCTCTTCCACCAGCGTAGAAAAAGGGGTTCTGGAAGTACTAGTTAGCCGGACGCTGGCCGAAGAATTGGACCTGCAGGTCGGTCAGGAGTATTTGCTCACTCAAGAGGCAGCAAACGACACCAGTGGTCAATTCCCCATGATACCGGTGCGCATCGCCGGTATCTGGCAACCACGAGACCCCGCTGACCTCTCCTGGTTCTATGCGCCAAACACTTTCAACGAGGTATTACTGGTTTCTGAAGAGAGTTTCATCAGCCAGATCGCCCCAACCCTGTCTGGGGAGGTGTATAGCGCTGCCTGGTATCTGATCTTCGATGGGCAAAGCGTACGCACAAGTGACGTGCCGGCACTGCTGGGACGAATCGCCAGGCTGCGCGCCCAGGCCAGCGAGCGTCTGAGCGAGGTAACCCTCATTGTTTCACCTGAGGAGGCGATGAGCAAATACCAGCGCCGTTTCCAGGAGTTGGTCGTTTCTTTGTATGCTTTCAGCGTGCCTGTGCTGGGGCTGGTGCTTTTCTTTCTGGGATTGGTCGCCGGGTTGCTGGCCCAACGCCGCCAGGGAGAGATCGCCCTGCTGCGCAGCCGGGGTGCCAGCAGGATGCAAATCGTAGGGACCGCGTTCCTGGAAGAATTGCTGGTCGGAGGGATAGCATTGTCCATGGGGTTGCCGCTGAGCGCGGTTCTGGCCCGGGGACTGGGGATGACAAAAAGCTTTCTGGTCTTTGCCCCCGGCCCGACGTTACCGGTAGGCATGCCGTGGGCCAGCCTGCGGTTCACCGTGGCTGCCGTCGGATTGGTGCTACTCGTGGGACTCGGACCCACGGCTGCGGTGGCAGGCTATACGGTAGTAATCTACAAGCAAGAGATAGCACGAACGCTCCGGCGGCCCTTATGGCAGCGCGGATTCCTCGATTTGCTGCTTTTCGTTGCCGCCTGGTACGGGTACAGGCTGTTGGAAAAGCGGGGTGGGTTGATTGTAGGAGACGATCCGCTGACCAACCTGCTGTTGTTTCTGGCTCCCACCCTGTTCGTTTTAGCCAGCGCTTTACTCTTCGTGCGGTTGTGCCCGTGGTTTGTACGGGCCGTGGCCCAGTTGAGCCGGGTGTTGCCGGGAGTGCAATTGAGACTGGGGCTCGACAATCTGGCGCGCCTGGCGCGTACCCGCGGTGGCCCGCTTCTCCTCCTGATCCTCACCATGAGCCTGGCGATCTTCAGCGTCTCCATGGCCAAAACTCTGGACGCTAACCTGGTAGATCGGGTCCTCTATCACACCGGAGCCGACTTGAGCCTGGTGGAAATCACCGATTCCGCTCCCCTGCCCATCGGCCAACACCTGCTACTCCCTGGAGTGGATGCTGCAACCAGGGTAGGTGATTACCCTGCCTATACTCGCCTGGGTGGCCAACTGTTCGAGGGAATTCTCATTGGCGTGGATGCGACCAGTTTCGGTCAGGTGGCTTTCTTCCGGCCCGATTTTGCCCCTTGTCCACTGGAAACCCTGATGAACGCGCTGGAAACAAATTCAGAGGCCCTCTTGGTCAGCCGCTCGTTCCTGGCCGACAGTGGCCTGAGCCTGGGTGATCGGCTTCATCTACAAGTGATCACCGCCGGACAAAACAGGGAGATCGCTTTCGTTATCGCCGGGGTGATAGATTACTTTCCTCGTACAAACCCTACCCAGGGGCCGTTTTTCATCGCCAGTCTGGACTATCTGAACAAACAATTCGGCGGGCCATTGCCTTACGAGGTATGGCTCGCCACCACACCAGAAGCCGATACGCAGGCCATTGTGTCTCAATTACGGGCCTGGGACGTGCGCGTGGCCTTGCTCCGCGATGCCAATGCCCTCATCGCTGACGAGCAAGCTCAGCCAGAACGACAAGGCAGACTGGGGTTGCTCTCGGCAGGATTCATGGCCTCGGCTGCGCTGACGGTGTTGGGTTTCCTGTTCTATGGTCTGGTGTCGCTGGAAAAGCGAACGGTTGAATTAGGCATCTTGCGCACTCTGGGCTTCTCGCTGTCCCAGGTGATAGGTCTGCTTATTATCGAGCAGGCGGGGTTAATTGTTTTGGGCACCATAGCCGGGACGGTGTTGGGGCTGTGGACTGGCTTTCGTTTCACCCCGCTCCTGGGTGCTGCTAGTATGGTTCCGCCCTTCGTGCCCCACGTGGCCTGGGAGCAGATCTGGCCCATTTACGGGGTGTTTGGGTTTATTTTCGTCCTGGTCGCGCTCAGTACCGGCTGGCAACTGACCCGCCAGGAGTTGTTTAGAGCAGTGAAGCTGGGAGAGGTGGCCGAGTGATCCGCTGTCAGGGGCTGGTGAGAATCTACAAGACGGATGGAGTTGAGGTAGTAGCCCTGCAGGGGTTAGAACTGAATGTGGCTCAGGGGGAGATGGTCGCCATTGTCGGGCCCAGTGGCAGTGGCAAGACCACTCTGTTAAATATCCTGGGCGGTCTGGATCATCCCACCGCCGGCCGGGTCGTAGTGGCTGGCCATGACCTGGGGCATCTCTCGGCTGCAGCTTTGAACCGCTACCGGCGGGAGGGGGTCGGCTTCGTGTGGCAACAGCCAGCTCGTAATCTGCTCCCTTACCTGAGTGCGACAGAGAATGTGTTGTTACCCCAGGTCGTGGCTGGCCGGATGACCACGCCTCACCCTGACTGGGCCGAGCAGCTCCTGGAGGCGGTGGGCTTGCAGGACCGGCGGACCCATCGTCTGGCCGAGCTTTCCAGTGGCGAACAGCAGCGGCTGGCCATCGCCATCGCCTTGGCCAATCGCCCGCCGCTGCTCCTGGCCGACGAGCCGACCGGCAACCTGGACACGGCTACCGCGCGGGAAGTATGGGGGATCTTTCGTCGGATCAACACCCTTTTCGACACGACGATGGTACTGGTCACTCACGACGAGGCCATCGCCGCCCAGTCCGACCGGGTGGTAACCATCCGTGATGGCCAGGTCAGTGCCGAGAAGCGGATGGAAAAGGGGCGGCACACTCCTCCATCTCTCCCGTCCGAGTATGTCGTGCTGGATTCTATCGGGCGGTTACAGGTGCCTCCGGAGTATCGGGAACAACTGGGCATCGGCAGGCTGGTGAAGCTGGAGCTGCGGGATGGAACCATCGTGATTCATCCGGTCAGGGACGAGGACAGGACGGAAATAGCAGTAGCTCCCGGAGAGCAGAAGCCACGTTTGCCCTGGTTGGTCAGGCAGGCCAGGGGTGTGCTTTATCGCCCTCGGACGCGCCTGTTTACACCTGCGCCAGCAGCTCCTTACTTCCCTCAGAAGGAGATCCGGAAGGGAGCTGCGGTGCGGGTCGTGCGATTGGTACGCACTTATCAAAGCGGCGGTGTATCGGTATCGGCTCTGCGAGGGGTGAGTATGGAGGTATCTCCAGGAACCTTTGCCGCCGTTCTGGGACGTTCTGGTTCCGGCAAAACCACCTTGCTGAATCTGATCGGCGGGCTTGACCGCCCGACAGCCGGACAGGTGTACCTGGATGGGCAGGAGGTGAGCACCCTTTCCGAGGCCGAGTTGACCCGCCTGCGCCGTCACCAGGTAGGCTGCGTGTTCCAGAGCTTTGCCCTGTTGCCGCAGCTTTCCGCCTGGGATAACGTTGAGCTGGTGTTGCGGCTGGCCGGAATGCCCCGGGCAAAACGGGTGGCGCGCACCCGGCAGTGTCTGGCCCGGGTGGGGCTTTCAGCCTGGGCCAATCACCGGCCTTATGAACTATCTGGCGGGCAGCAGCAGCGACTGGCTATTGCCAGAGCTATGGCCAATCGCCCGGCGTTGATTTTGGCCGATGAACCGACCGGCGAGTTAGATTCAGCCAGCGCCCGGCAGATCATGGTCCTTTTTCGTGAGCTGACCGACAAAGAAGGGGTCACGGTCATCATGGCCACTCACGACCCTCTGGTGGAGGAATATGCATCGGTTATTTATCGGTTGGCCGACGGACAGATTCATCAGGTGAGGAGAAAGGGGGATCAATGATCAGGATCGGCATTGTAGGCATGGGTACGCGTGGGCGTCTCTTCGCCCGCGCCGTAGCTCAGAATCACGACGCCACGCTGGTAGCTATAGGTGACGCCAATCCCCAGATATTGACCGAGGCGACGGCCCGCTTCGCCGGTCCTGGCTACACCAGCTACCGGGAGTTGCTCGAACAGGTACGACCGGACGCTTTGATCGTCGCTACGCCGGACGTCGCGCATTGCCAGCCGGTGCTCGAGGCGGCGCAGCGGGGTGTGCATCTACTGGTGGAAAAGCCCTTCGCCACCACAGTGGCCGAGGCCGAGCAAATGCTGGAAGCGGTAGAGCGAGCGGATATATTCTGCCAGGTAGCTTTCGAGAACCGCTGGAACCCGGCCTTCATTCGGGCCCGGGAGACCATCTGCCGCGGGGAAGTGGGTGAGGTCGAGCTGATGAACGGGCGGCTGAACGATACCATCTTCGTTCCCACGCGCATGTTGTATTGGGCGGCACATAGCACAGTGGGCTGGTTTCTGCTGCCCCATCTGGTGGACCTGGCCCTCTGGCTCGGTGACAAAAAAGCGGTCCGGTGCTACGCCACGGCTACCAAGCGAGTACTCCCTTCCCTGGGTGTGGATACCTGGGATGCCATACAGGCCATCCTCAGCTTTGACGACGGCACCCAGGCAGTGTTCGAGACCTGCTGGATTCTACCGACCTCGCTACCCACACTTTTCGATCTCAAGTTCGAGATCATAGGCCAGCGCGGTGCGTTGTTCATTGACACGCAGGATCAAATGATCCATCAGGCCGGGCAGACGTTCACCTATCCTGGCACTCTGGTAACAGAAGTAGATGGGCGTCTGCGCGGCTTTCCGGTAGACATGGTTGATTCGTTCATCGCCTGCCTGGTCGAGGGCCGTCAGCCGATGGCGACTGCCCACCAGGGGTTGGAGGTCACCCGCATCGTGGCCGCCGTTCACGAGTCGGTGCAGGAAGAGCGGGTGGTCTTTTTGCGGTGAGAGGAGGGGCTTTGATGAAAGCGAAGTGTATTCTGGTGACGATAGCGCTGGCCGTGGTCTCGGCTAGCGGCTGCACATCGGCGATAGGGCCATCTCCTACTCCCTTGATCCTGGCCGAGGGCCAAGAGGCCATCACCGATGTGAGCCTGACCAACGTCATCGAGTTGAGCGGTCTATGGCGTTACCAGCAGGTGGAGATGTTCAACGCAGAGATGACTGAGCCGGATTACGACGATAGTGGCTGGGCTGAGGTACAGGCCCCTGCTTCCTGGTCGGAACAGGGATTGAAAGAGCTGGTGGGCCAGGCAAGGGTAGTGGTCTATCGGCGCCAGATTCAGGTGCCTGCCGAATGGCAGGGCAAACCGGTCGGGATCAGCGCCTGGTTCAACCCGTACGATTCCTCGGTCTTCGTCAATGGGCAGCGAGTTGAGCCGGTGCGCAAGCCGTTTGCCCCTTACGCCGACGTTAGCGGGTTGCTGAAATACGGCCAGAACAACACCATTGTCGTGACTACCATTTACGATGGTGTTTTAGAAATGGCCGAGGTTGGTCCGGCGCGGCTGGGATTGATCGAACAGCGAGCCGTGACTCAGGTACTTCAAGAGGATGTGGTTATCCCGGTCGAGGGAGGAGAGGCCGATGCTGCTTTAGTGCGCCCGGCGACAGGGCAGGGATTGCCGGCACTGGTGTTTGTCTCCACTGGCTCCCACGGCCTGGGGGAGAAGACCGAATGGCTGGAATTGGCTGCCGACTTGGCGCGGCAGGGGTACGTTTCACTGCCGGTGGCTCTCAAGATCCAGGAGCCCGAAGGAGCCTTGGCGGCAGTGAGCTACCTGCGCTCGCTGTCATTCGTTGACCCCGCCCATATCGTGCTGGTGGGAGCGGACCGGGGAGGGGAGACAGTGATTCTGGCTGCAATACAGGACGCCCGGATCGCGGGCGTGGTGGTGATCTCCGGCCCGCCGGTGAACGAGATAGCCCAACTGGGCCAGCGCCCCATTCTTCTCCTGGCGGCTGAAGATGATCGGCGGGGTCTGGTGTTAGGGGTCTGGTGTTACAACAAGCCCGTGAGATGGAAAAGCTGGCTTCAGGCCCGTGTCAGGTTATCGCCCTGCCGGGCAATGGGCATGGCTCTTATGTGCTAACCAGTGCATGGAACGCGACCCGCCAGGCGCTTGTGGCGTGGCTGCGAGAGAATGTAAAATGATAAACCGAGGGGACAGAAATGGACGAAAAGTTTATTCCTATCGCTACCTGGTATACAGGTGGGAAAACCAGAGCGACCATGGTCCGACCACCGGGCCCAGATGCTCGGCGGACCTGGCGAAAGGACCTGCGCAACATCGCCGACTGTGGTTTCAACACCGTCCGTTGTTGGGTGGATTGGGCCAGCGGTGAACCGCGCCCCGGTGAATATCACTTCGAGGCGGTAGACCTGCTGATGGAGCTGGCCGAGGAGGTAGGGCTGAGGGTTATAGTCCAGCTTTACCTCGATTCGGCGCCGGACTGGTTGGTGAAATATTATCCCGACTGTCGCTACGTCTCGGCGGGAGGCGTGCCCATTGATTCTCAAGGGGCGCCGGGTTACTGTTACGATCATCCTGGCGTACGCGCCGCTGCCGAACGCTTCATGCAAACCCTGGCCGAACACATCACCGGCTACAAGCCTTTCCTGGCCTGGGACCTGTGGAGCGAACCGCATATCGTTCAATGGGGATACTTCGATTTCCTGCCCCAGCCGGCCATGTTCTGCTACTGCCATCACACTGTCCAGCGTTTCCGTGATTGGCTGCAACGCCGGTACCCAGACCTGGACGCGCTCAACGCTGCCTGGTATCGCCAGTTTTCCTCTTGGGATCTGGTACTGCCCCCCAAATTCATCTCCCTGATGACCTACACCGAATACATAGATTGGTTACAGTTCATCATGGACAAGCTAGCCGAGGACTTGCGCTGGCGGCACGATACAGTGCGCCGAGCTGATGATCACATTACCACCAGCCACGCGGCTATCCCTTCCATCCTCACCCTGCCCATTGACGAGCAAGGCTCACCCGATGACTGGCGTATGGCCCGTCAGGTGGACATCTGGGGCACCTCGCTTTATCCCAAACATGTGGGAGCCAGGGAAACCAGCGATCCCTCCTTTCGAGCAGCGATGCTGGCCGGCACCCGCTCCGCCTGTGATTCCGTCGGGGCACCATATTGGCTGGGGGAGTTGCAGGGGGGACACGGTTACGTGGGCATGTTTGCCTCGCACATGACTGCTGCGGATGCCCGCGCCTATGCCTGGCAGCCCATCGCCCACGGGGCCAAGGGGCTGTGCTTCTACGCCTGGCATCCCATGAGCAGTGGTTACGAATCAGCCGGTTTCGGCTTGGCCAATCTGGATGGCACGCCCAGCGAGCGGGCTCTGGCCGCTGGCGCAGCGGCGAAAATCATCACTCAGAACATGGATCTCTTCTACGCCGCCAGACCCAGTCGGGCGCGGGCAGCTATCTGCTGGAACGTGTTGGCCAATATCATGTGGGTATGCATGCGTCAGCCCTGGCATTATATCCCCAGTCGCAGCTATGTCGGGGCCTACCGAGCCCTTTATCAGGAGCATATCCCGGCGGATTTTGTCCATGTGGACCAGATCGCTGCCGGACAGCTCAAAGACTACGACTTGCTGTATTTGCCTTTTTCCTTTATGCTGTCCCGCGCTGCGGCAGCCCGAATTGAGGAATTCGTCCGGCGGGGTGGGATCGTCATTGCCGAAGCCCGTACTGCCTGGAATGATGAAACCGGCTACTGTAGTGAAGCGGTGCCGGGATTGGGGCTGGAACACGTCTTCGGTTGTCGCGAGCGGGGAGCGACAGGATTGGAAGAGAACACACCCTGTTATATTCGTCTCACCAGAAACCATCCGGCACTGCCCCTGTTGAACAAGGGGGATACGCTGGCCGGGGCTCGTTTCCGGGAGGAGATGGAAATCCTGGCCGATACGGCCGAAGTGGTGGGAGAGTTCGAGGATGGTGGACCGGCCATTGTGGTTAATCACTATGGTCAGGGTTGGGCTATCTTCGTGGGCACCATGCTGAGCCTGGGCTTCTATAAGTTCGGGGATGAGAATGCCGGAAAGTTGCTTAAAGGGTTAACACGACTGGCGAGGATTGAGCCACCGGTGAAGGTGGATGGGGTGTCACAAGACCTGGACATCGAACCGCGTCTCTTGGAGGGGAAGGATGGGTATGACCGCTTCTACATCTTCTTCGCCTTCAACCACACAGATCAGCCGGTACAACCCAGATTTGGCATTGCCATACCACCAGGAAACTACACGGCTACAGACCTCACCACCGGCCAGGCAGTACCTTGCCGGTTTGATGATGTTCGCCTGGTGATTGACAAGCCATTGGAGCCAGGGGAGATATGGGTGGTCAAAATCACGGCCTCTAATAAGGCTGGCCCCTGATAGCCAGCCCATCCCTCATGCCAAACCGAGCGCAATACCAGAGCGCGGTGCACGAGAACGCACCGCGCTTCCCCCCTTCACCTGCCAACCCGCCATGCCATCAGCCAGCTATTCCATGGGACGTCAGAGCGAGGCATTTCGCTTTGCTCTTACCTTCGTCACAGGATCGTAAATGATGAAAAATGCCATCCCCGCCAGAGCAATCCATCCGGTCCAGTCGCCCAGGCGAACGGCAAGCGAATCCCCCGTGCCCAGGGGCACATCGGCCATCACAACCTGACCGGTACGATCGCCGCCGGGCGTGAGCGCGGCCGCAATGATCCGCCCGTAGGGGTCAATGATGACCGAATCGTTGCCGCTGTTGTCGGCTTTGACCATGCTCACCCGGTTTTCCACCGCACGGAAGAGCAGATGGGTGTAGTGCTTTGTGGCTATCTGGGGCCAGTCGTGGGAAGGAACCAGAATCAGTTGTGCGCCGTTGCGGGTAATCTTGCGGGCCGTATCGGTGAAATCCAGGTCGTAACAGATGATGGTACCGATTCGGCCCAGAGGCGTATCATACACCGGATAGGTCCCGCGCGTCGGACTGCTCTCCCCGGCGAAGGTCACAGGATGGTCTTTGCCATAGACGCCCAGAAATTGGCCGTCTGGCGACAGCACTGTGGTCTCGTTCCGCCAAACCCGCTCGGTCACCCGGACAAAGTAGCCCAGGGTCAGGTAGGCGTCGGTCTCGGCGGCTAACCGGCGAAATTCGGGAGCGCTTGCCCCCTGCGGATCGCCCTCAATGGCTATCTCCGGCCAGACGACGATGCGGGCGCCACCTTGAGCTGCCTGGCGGGTGAGCTCGCTGAATTTATCCACTGAGTTCCAGGGAGGCGCGCCCGCGTCATAGTGTAGCGCGGCCACGCGGACTGTGGGTGTCGCCGGTGTGTGGTAGAGAGCCAAGCTGAGGCCGGTCCAGGCGACCAGCACGGCCAGCACGCCCAGCATCCAGTTGCGCACCGAGCGCCCGGCAAGGGGCGGAACGTCCTGGTCCAGTTTCCAGCGCCGGTCAAAGATATACAATGCGCCTAGTCCCAGCCCGTAGTTGACGGACATAATGAGCAAACCGAGGCCAAAGATGCTGAAGATACTCACCGGCTGTATGAGCCAAGGTTGGCTGTAGAGGGTGCTGGCAACAAATCCCCAGGTGCCCATGATGGGGATAAAGCCACGAATCATCTCAAAGCCCACCCAGGTGAGCGTACCGTATCCGACGAACCAGCGGTATCCGGTGCGCTCGTGAAAGGCGCGCACACCACTATCGGCCAGATAACTGATGCCGGCAATGAGCAGCGGGAGCCAGGTCATATAGACACCGCTGCCGGCGAAGATGGGTGTCAGGTAGCCGCCCAGCCAGCCGCCGATGGCGATGGCCGAGGCCAGGCTGGAGACCCGGCGCGGCATGACCCGGAACTGGGCCAGGAGCATGGGAATGAAAGCCACCCAGATGAACGGCCAGAGATTGTAAGGTGGAAAGGATAGCATCAGCAGAATAGCGCTGAGCACCGAAAGAAGGCTGGGTGTTCCGGTCCAACAGATCCGCGGACAAGCCGGCGATAACCGAACACGACCAGGACAACCGCGGCGGCGAGCGTTGAGAGCCCGGCACTCAGCACAAGGGCAATGAACCCGCTGGCTCTAATCAGTGGAATGAGGAATGTGCCGCTGAAGACATTGGTTGCGCCGTGAAAAACACAAGGTAGCACAAGGCTACCCGTGGAGTTGTTGAACAGCCATGCCATCAAGATACAAGTCGGGATAGTGCCAAGCGAGTAGATAGCAAAGCCGGTGATGAATCTCTGAAGTGAATCCGCAGGGAAGAAGCTAAACTCAGGTATGAGAAAGTAGGGCAGATGCCAGATGCTCCAGGCCATACCAAGGATGGCGCTGGCGCCAAGGGCCGAAAGTCGCGCTTGAAGACCAGGTTGAGCGAATCCGCGCCAGCCCACTTCTTCGAACACGGCCATCGGGATGTATATCAGAAGGCCGATCATTAGGCTGGCGGGTTGCGTGCCTGCGAAAAACGCTGGCGAAAGACCGGTAAATAGAACGACGAGTGCCGCTGTCAGGATCGCAAGTATAGCCGGGATGAGAAGGGCGGCGAGGTACCATGGCGGACTGATGCGCCACCAGATGAGACGCCGCCAAAGGTGAGCCACGCCTTTGCGGCCGAAGGCTACCCAGGTAGTAAGCGTGGCAGCTACACTGGGCGCAGCTCCAGCCAATAAGGTAAGCGAAAGATTGACCTGGTTACCGCTTGCGCCGCGCCGGGCGATCGCCAATGGAATCCATACTGCCCAGGCGAGCGTGTAGACCAGAGTAAAGTAGAACGCAACAGGGTGAAGCCGAATGATGGATAGCGTGTGTTCCAATGAGGCTATGGCGCATTCTGAACCAGAATTTGTCTGATGGGGGGTATTATGAGCAGATGGACAGGGAGGCATTGGAAATTGACACCATGAACATACTTCGTAGGTTTGAGACAATACTGTCCGGATCAAACAAGGCTCGTAGTGCACCACAATAACTGAGTTTCAGTTGGGACACCTGTCACAATACCCTAGCTTCGCTAATCTGCCTCAGCGAACAACTCCGGGTGGTACTGGCGGGCAAGCTGGATATATTCTAACACAACTTGCCTGCCACGTCCAGTCAGTACCCTGATCTCCTCTGCGCTCAGCCCCTGCTTCAGAAGCATCAGCACCCGCTGGTAGTCCTGTAAGTATCGCTCCACCGCCTTCAGGCTGCGCCCAGTCTCGCGGGCAATGTCCGGCGGCTCTATCCCCTGCTCCCACAGCCGCACCATCTCCCGCTTGTGTGTCGGTCGGCTGCCTTGGTCCATCCGGTAACCCTTCAGCGGCAGCAGCTCCCCCGTCTCCTCTTCCCACTCCCGCACGTACTGCCGCGTCACCTCGTAGGACTTGTTCAGAATCACACTCAGCTCGGCAATGGTCAGCAGCCCACCCTGTTCCGCCGCCGCCTTCACCATCCGCGCCAGCCGCTGCCTGTCCCGCTCCTCCGCTACCTCCCGCCTCTTGCCTCGCGGCGTCTTCTTCTCGGTCCGCGCCCGCAAATCGGCTTTGTTCACAAAGGGCAATTGCACCGTCACCGTCTTGTACTCCTCCGTCCGCTTCCCCGGCTCGGCCTTCTTCCCCTCGTCCGCCGTACAACTCCAAACCAACGTCCCGCTGCTCACCCGCTCGCTGGCCGGGTAGAACTCCTCTACCAGGCCCATCACGTCTTCCACCATCAGTTGCAGGATGCGCCGCCCGCCTAGCAACCCGTATTCCGTCTCCAAAAGGTGCATCAAGGCGCTCTCGAAGGTCCGCTTCTCGATGCTGGCGTAGGGATTCACCCGGCTCATCTCCTCACTACCCCCCTTTTTCCCCCTCGGTGGGAAGTTCCGACCGGGCAGTGACCCGCGCTATTTCCTCTTCCAGCCTCTCCCGCCGGTGTGAGACCCCCAGCGCCGCCTCATACCCCCCAGATAGTCCTTCACCAAACGCACCGACGACTGGGTCAGAAAGGCGATCTCCTCCACTGACCTCCCCTGCCGGTGCAGCACCACCACCCGCAAAAAGGTGCTCACGTAACGTTTGATGGCCTGGGCTGAGTGATGCAACCAGCGGACTATCTTGTCATATCCCTCCCGATCCAGCCACAGCTCGATAACCCGCACTTTGTGCGTTTGCCCCCGCCCCACCCCCTTCACCGCACCCCGGGTGTGCACCAGGTGACCTTCTGCCTGCAAGATACTCATGTCCCGGCGAATGGTCCGCGCATCCACCTTGAGCACTCGGGCCAGGTCCTCCTGGGTCAGTACCCCACCCTGCTCCAGCGCTTCCTCCGTCAGCCGCAAAATCCGCCCCCGCCGTAATCCCTCCGCCTTCTCCCGCCGTTTCACCTCCACGTCCTCCGCCCCGGCATCCACCGTCAGCGTGACCTACACCTTCTCCGTGTCCGCCAGCGAAGGACCAAGAGGTGCTTTCAAGCTGGCCACTACTAACCGTATTCAGGTCGATGTGAACGGTGTGGAAAGCTGGTATGACAATGCCCCGATGGAAAGCTTCATCGGCACCCTGAAGAGCGAGTGGTGTACCACCACGCATATCGCACTCGCAATGAGGCGAGACCTGACCTCTTCTACTACATCGAGGCATTCTACAATCGGCGCCGGCTTCACTCGTCGCTGGACTACCTCAGCCCGGTGGAGTATGAGCAGCTCTACTACCAGGTGTAGCTTAACCCCCTGTCCACAAAACCGGGGGAGGGTCTGTCGGCTTATGCGCATGTTAGCCTGCGTTTACTGGCTTAACCACATTTCCACCTTCAAGTTGTCAATCTCTTCGAAATGCACGTCTCGCGTTGCCAACACTAAATTGTGTTCCAACGCAATCGCCGCAATCCACAAATCGTTCTCGGGTATTGGACGCCCTTTGACTCGCAAAGTATTCTTGATTTCTCCATACCAACGAGCTGTCTCAGCGTTGCAGTTCAAAACCACGCTCTCTGCTACCAGTTCGTCAATCCGAGCAAGGTTCTCTTGGCTCCGCTGTGATTTCCATACCCCGTAGTAGAGTTCTCCAACAGCAATACTGGGGACAAAAACTTCGCTGGCTTGAGTCAATTTCTCTTTGACGGTTGTCTCACCGGCGAACAAGGCAATAAGGATGCTGGTGTCCAGGAGATACCTACCACTCATGGGCGTCTACCTGTTCACACCCTTGCTCTATGGCTTCTCGCATCAAGTCCACATCACTAAATGGAATCGTACCCGCGAACAGCAACAATTGCTTCCCAGCCACACCACGTGGTACAGAAAGTGCCAGAACGCGAGTGAATTCCAACACTTGACGCTGTAAGTCATACGGCAAAGACTTCAATTGCTCCACCACTTTGTCTATAACTTGGGTGTTCATCTGTTCACTCCTTACGCGTATGCTTGAACCCAAAGCGCAGGCTAACGACTAAGTTGAGCGGCGCGCCCCCGGTAGGCGCGCGAAACCCCCTTCACTACCTACCACTCTCTCTCGTGAAGTCCGTTCTGTCCTTGCGCGTCCGCTCCAACGCCTTGTTGGACGAAAGCCGCGCAAGCCCCCCTATGGAGTTTCCACCTCATCCTCCTGCCGCGGGACCCGCCCCCGCCGAA
>JANLFX010000030.1 GCA_024653325.1 Anaerolineae bacterium | reverse complement strand
CGACGCTGACCGGCCTGTTCGTTTACTTACCGTTCGCTATAGTGGACATGAGCGACTCCGATAACGGGAGACGATAAAATGATCCGCGAGTTTTTCCTGGGTTTTATCAAAATCCACATTCTGTATCACGCGGCTGAGGGTCCGATATACGGAGCGGAGATGGCTCGGGAGTTGAGCCGGCATGGGTACGACATCAGCCCGGGCACGTTGTATCCCACCCTGCATGGACTGGAACGGAGCGGCTATCTGATCAGCGAGAAGCGGGTGGAAGCGGGCCGGCGGCGCAAGTACTACCGCATCACTTCTAATGGGGAAGAAGCGTTGGCCGAGGCGCGGGTCAGGATCAGAGAATTGGTGGAGGAAGTGTTGGGCTGATGCCGGTGGTGATGGGTTACGGGCTGTTATTCGTGTTAGGATTGGCGCTGTTGGAACGTGGTGCGGACCTGTTCACCGATCAGGTAGGGGAATTGGCAGAGCGCACCGGGGTTTCGGAAACGGTGATCGGGTTGTTGACGGCAGGTATCGAGTGGGAGGAAACGCTGGTGGTAGTGCTCGCGGCCTTGCGGGGGAGCGTGGGCATTGCCGTGGGTGATGTGATCGGATCGAACATCGCCAACCTGAGCGGCTCGTTCGCGGTGGGGTTGCTGGCGCGGCCGGTGAACATCACAAAGGATGACCGCCGCTACAGTTGGCTGATGCTGGCAGTGACTGTATTGGTGTCGGCATTGCTGTGGTGGCAGGGTGGCGTGTCCCGCGCCACTGGCGGTATGCTTGTGACTTTGTTTGCCATATACCTGGCATCTTTGCTCATCTCACTGCGGCTGGGTGTCCTGCAGGTGCGCCTGGAGCAGGATGAAGAAGGTGGCAGGGAGAAGAAACAAAGCATCGCGTTGCTTTTCCTACTGGCCCTCGGCGGTCTGGCGCTGATCATCCTGGGCGCGGAAGCGGTGATTCGTTCGGCGGTTTATTTCGCGGCCTGGCTGCACGTTTCTGAGTTCGTTATCGGGCTGACGTTGGTGGCGGTGGGTACTACTCTGCCGGACAATGTGATCGCCATCGCCGGGGCGCTAAAGGGGCGCAGTGGGATAGTGACGGCTAATGCCATCGGCAGTAATATCTGCAATTTGCTGCTCCCCCTGGGTATCGCTGCCCTGGTGCGCCCGTTGTCGGTGGACACGGCGACGCTGGCCTTCGATCTCCCGGTGCTTGTGGGTTTGACGGCTCTGGTTACCCTGTTTTTCAACCGCCCGCGTCTGGGGCGAGGGACAGGCGCGTTGCTTTTATCTTTGTACGTGCTGTATCTGCTCTACAATTTCGTGCTCAAGTAGAGGGATGGTTCATCATTCTGGCAGAAATAGGTTTACACTTCTGTCAACGAATATCCAACGAATAAACGAATAGACCGCGATGCTGACCATTCGTTTATTCGTTCCACCATTCGTTGACAGTATGTTGCCCGACTAAAGTGTCAACCCATTCTGAACCATCCCCAAGTAGAGGCGGAATTAATCCCGCTCCTACCAGAGTATGTATCCTCAGGAGGCAACATGACTGACGAACAACCCGAAACCTTGAACTTTGAACCTGCGAACCACAAACCTGCCTGGCGTTCGCTGCCACGCAACGTGTGGGCGGTGAGCCTGACCAGTTTTTTCATGGATGTATCCACCGAAATGGTGATCAACATCTTGCCGCTGTTTCTGTCCAATGTGCTGGGGGTAAAGACCAACATTATCGGACTGATCGAGGGCATCGCCGAGGCCACGGCCAGTCTGCTCAAGGCATTCTCTGGCTGGCTTTCGGACAAGTTGCGAGCCCGCAAGTGGCTGGCGGTGGCCGGATATGGGTTATCGGCGCTGTCCAAGCCGTTCTTTTACGTCGCCAACTCGTGGGGGGTGGTGGCTGGCGTGCGCTGGGCCGACCGGGTGGGCAAGGGGGTACGCACCGCGCCCCGCGATGCGCTGGTGGCGGATAGCATTGACGAGCAGCATCGAGGGCTGGCTTTCGGCCTGCACCGGGCGGCGGATACCGGCGGGGCGGTGTTAGGACTGGTTATTGCTCTGATCGTGGTATGGATGGCCCAGCGCGGCAACATGCTTCTGGGGCGCGCTACTTTTCAGACGGTGGTGCTCATCAGCCTGGTTCCAGCGTTCCTGGCCGTGCTCTCGCTGGCCATTGGCGCACAGGACGTGCCGGTCAGGGAAAAGCGCGAGGCTCCGGTCGTTTCTTTCCGGGGTCTGGGCCAATCATTCGCCGTTTTCATGGTCATCGTCAGCATCTTCGACCTGGGCAACTCGTCTGATGCTTTCCTGGTACTGCGGGCGAGCGAGCGAGGGTTGAACGTGGTGCAGGTGCTGGGGATGCTGGTTACTTTCAACGTGGTGTACACCCTGCTTTCTACCCCTGCCGGATCGCTTTCCGACCGCGTTGGGCGGCGCAGGCTTATCATCGGTGGCTGGTTGATTTACGCGCTGATTTATTTCGGGTTTGCCGCCGCGAGAACGGGTTGGCACGTATGGGTGCTTTACGCCATGTATGGAGCGTATTATGGCCTGGCCTACGGCACGGCTAAGGCGATGGTAGCCGACATCGTTTCACCTGAATTGCGAGGCACGGCTTACGGTGCGTACAATGCGGTGTTAGGTATCCTGGATTTCCCGGCCTCGCTCATCGCCGGGCTGCTGTGGTCAGGCATTCCATCGTTAGGCTGGCACGGCTTTGGGCCGTCGGCGCCGTTCTTTTTTGGCGGAGCGTTGGCGCTTATCGCTGCTGTGCTGATGGCGGTGTGGTCACCCTGCCCGGTTGCATCGTCCGAATAGTAGGATAAGCTTAAGCTTGTCCTACCAAGTAGCGTGTTTCGGCGATTTGTGCTATAATTTGAAACTGCGTTCGTAGCAAAGTAGGCGAGGGCAAGGCTCTCGCCTACCTCATGAATCGCATACCAAATTGAAGAGGTGAACTGTTGAAAGTAACAACGGAAGAATTAGAGAACTGTCAGATGGCCATGACCATTGAGGTGGAGGATGCTGAAGCAGAGAAAGCACTGCGAAATGCTGCCCGCACCCTTTCCCGCAAGTTCAAGATACCCGGATTCCGCCCAGGCAAGGCCCCATACAACGTTGTAGTGCGTTTATTGGGAATCGAAGCCGTACAGGAACAGGCCGTAGAGGAACTGGGCCAGAAGCTGTACAAGCAGGCGTTGGAGGAAAAGGGGATCGAGCCTTATGCCTCTGCCTCGTTAGACGAGGTAACCTGGAACCCGCTTACCCTGCGGCTGACGATCCCCATGCCGCCGCGCGTTGACCTGGGAGCATACCGCGATGTACGCCTGCCACCCGAAGAAGTCGTGGTCACGGATGAACAGATTAACCAGGTGCTGGAGAACATACGGAAACAAAACGCCATGTGGCAACCGGTGGAACGCCCCGCCCGGCTGGGAGATATGATAACGGCCGATATTGAGGCCACTGTAGGCGGCCAGGTGGTGCTCAAGAACGAGGGGCGAGAGATGATTCTGCGCGAGGATTCTCGCTATCCGGTGCCGGGCTTCGGTCAGGCTCTGGTAGGCATGCAGCCGGGTGAGGAAAAAACGTTTGAGTTGCCTTATCCGGAGGACTATTATAACCGGGAACTGGCTGGTCAGCAGGCTACGTTCCACGTATTGATGGACACCATCAAGGAAGAAGTGCTTCCCCCTGTAGACGATGCCCTGGCCATGAGTGCCGGTTATGAGTCGTTAGACCTATTGAGAGAGGACATCCGCGCCGAGTTACTGGAGCAGGCGCAGCGCGAGGCCAATAACCGGTTCGTCACCACGGTAATGGATCGTGTGGTCGAGGGGGCGACGGTTGCTTTCCCGCCCATCATGCTGGAACACGAAATTGATGACATGGTCAAAGAGCAACAGCAGCGTCTCGAACAGCGTGGCATGTCATTGGAAGAGTTTCTGAAATTGCGTGGTCAGACAGAGGAGGATTTTCGCCAGGAGCTACGGCCCTACGCTGAAAAGAGACTGCGCCAGTCGTTGGTCTTAGGTGGGGTGGTACAGGCGGAGCGGCTCTCGGTAGAGAGTAGTGAGATTGATGAGCAAATCGCCAGCCTTGCTCTTTCCCTTGACGAGGAAGATGATGATTTAAAAGAATTCTTGTTCTCCCCGCTGGGTAAGCTTTCGGTGGGCAGTGATATGTTGACTCGCAGGGCACTGGAGCGGTTGGTGGCCATTGCCCAGGGCAAGGCTCCGGAATTGCTGCCCGAGTCTGAGGAAAGCGTGGCCGATACATCCACCAGCGACCAGCGTGAGGAGTAAAGCGGCTTTACTGGTTGTCTTCTGGTCAGGTAACAAACCAGACCTGCTTTACACGAATGAGGAGATGAGCGGTGAACAGTTTGATCCCAATGGTAATCGAAAGCACAGGGCGCGGGGAGCGCGCCTATGACATCTACTCCCTGCTCCTGAAGGAGCGAATCATCTTCCTGGGTTCGCCGATCAACGATCAGGTGTCCAACCTGGTTGTTGCCCAGTTACTTTACCTGGACCGCGAGGACCCGGAGAAGGAGATTTCTCTGTATATCAACTGCCCGGGTGGAGAGATTTACCCGGGCCTGGCCATCTACGACACCATGCAGCAGGTGCGATGCCCGGTTTCGACCATTGCCGTGGGCTGGACGGCCAGCATGGGCACGGTCCTACTGGCGGCGGGTACGAAAGGCCGCCGCTATGCCCTGCCCCACGCTACGATCCACATGCATCCGGCGGGTGGTGGCGCGCGCGGCCCTGCCCCCGACGTGGAACGCCAGATCAGGGAATTGATGCGCATGCAAGATTTGCTGCGCAAGTTGTTGGCCAAGCATACCGGCCAGCCGTTGGAGCGGATTATCGAGGATTTCGACCGGGACTACTTCATGGATGCCGAGACAGCGGTGGCGTACGGCATCATTGACGAGGTGCTGAAGCCTGTCGAAGAGGAAAAGAAGAATGCCGGATAGCACCAGAGCGCCTAAGCCGGGATGTTCCTTTTGTGGCCGAAGCGAGGATGAGGTCAGACGCCTGATCGCCGGGCCGGGCCCGGTCTACATCTGTGACGAGTGTGTCGAGCTGTGTCAGGAGATTCTCGAGGAAGACAAAGCGTCGGGGCAGTCCCAGCCGCTGGTGTTAGACCATATCCCCACCCCGCGGGCCATCTACGAGTACCTGGACCAATACGTGATCGGCCAGGAGCGGGCTAAGAAAGTCCTTTCCGTAGCTGTGTACAACCACTACAAACGCATCGCCTCCGGCGCGCGGTTGGATGACGTGGAACTGGACAAGAGCAATATTCTGCTCATCGGGCCCACGGGATGCGGCAAAACCCTGCTGGCCCAGACGCTGGCCAAGTTCCTGGACGTGCCCTTTTGCATCGCCGACGCCACCTCCCTCACAGAAGCGGGCTACGTCGGCGAGGACGTGGAGAATATCCTGTTACGCCTGCTGCAGGTGGCCGACATGGACACCGCTCGCGCGGAGCGGGGGATCGTCTACATTGACGAGATAGATAAAATCGCCCGCAAAAGCGGGGATAACCCTTCCATCACCCGTGATGTGTCAGGCGAAGGAGTGCAGCAGGGTCTGCTCAAAATTATCGAGGGGACGATAGCCAACGTACCACCGCAGGGCGGGCGTAAGCACCCACATCAAGAGTTCATCCAGCTTGATACCTCGAAGATTCTTTTTATCTGCGGCGGGATGTTCGACGGGCTGGAGAAAATCATTGCCGAACGCCTGGGAACCAAAGGGCGGCTGGGTTTCGTGCGCGAGAAGAGCGAGGAGCCCGCTCAGCAAGAAAGCAGGGGCGAGGAAAAGCTCAGCGAAGAGGATCTGGAACTGCGACGCACTCTCCGCGAGCTGAAACGCAAGGCCCGCCTTTTGCAGCAGGTGATCCCGGACGATTTGTTGAAGTACGGGCTGATCCCGGAATTCGTGGGCCGCTTGCCGGTGGTGGTCAGCGTGGACCCCATTGACGAAGAGATGATGCACCGCATACTGGTGGAACCCAAGAACGCCATCGTTCGCCAGTTCCAGAAGCTGTTCGAGGTAGAAGGAGTGGAATTGGTGTTTACCGACGAGGCGTTACAGGAAGTGGCGCGTCGCGCGCTGGCGCGCAAGATCGGGGCGCGGGGCCTGCGGGCCATCGTCGAGGAACGGCTGCTGGAGACGATGTACCAGTTACCCGGCCGGCAGGACGTGGCCCGCTGTGAGATCACCGCCGAAGTCATTCGCGGAGAGGCCGAGCCGATTTTGTATGACAAGCGCGGGCAGCGTATCGAGGAAAAGCTGGACAAGGCTGCCTAGAAACAAACCTCCCGCAGGTTTAAAACCTGCGGGAGGTTTTATATCACCGGGATTCCTTCATGGACCATCTGTTCGATCATCGCCCTGGCTTGCTCGTATTCTTCTTCGGCATATACGTGAGGCTCGAGGCGATGGATGTTCAGCGCCCGTTTGACCAGTGCATAGGCATCCTCACGGGGCTTACCAGCATATATGACCAGCAAATCAATATCACTGGCGACCGTCTGTTTGCCTGTGGCATAAGAACCGAACAGCACCACCCGTTTCAAAGGGAATTTTTCTTGCAAGGCTGCTACGCGCTGATGCAGCAAAGTCAGCAGATCCTCACGACTGAAGGGTGGGTAAAAGACTCTCACAGAACCGGACGATTTGCTCTGCATGGGCCATCATTCTTTCGGCTTCTGTACGGGTGTATCGGCGCCGTGGCGAACCGGAGGGATGGGCATTGGGATAACGTGCTGGAATGTATGCCTTATCCAGGTCCAGTGCCCCATCTCTAAGTTCGGCAGGCACGGGGTGAGATGATGACAGCTCTTCCAGCAAGTCCGCCACTGAATGCCCCCAGGCCACTGCTCCCATTTTCTGGAAAATGGCTTTCACGGCCTTTTCTGCCGCTTGCTGGGCGGAAAAGCAGGCCCAATCATAGAACCCTCTTTCCACATCACTTCTGGCGTGTTCTAAATCGCCCTGGGCCTGATCCATCCAATCAGCACTTCGCTCCATGTCTCACACCGTCCCGCTAACCTCCCGCAGGTTAAAAGTCTGCGGGAGGCTTTTTTATTTCTCCAGGGGCAGGATGATCGTCTCGCCTTTGTAGAGCTTCCGGAAGTGCTCTGCGTCCGCTTGGTCGCCGACGATCTCGCCGTAATGCATGGGGATAGCCGTTTGGGGATTGATGGCTTGGGCCGCCTGCACGGCCTCGTCGGCGGTCATCACGTAGGTACCGCTCACCGGCAGCAAGGCGATGTCTACTTGCAACCCCTTCATTTCCGGGATGAAGTCAGTGTCGCCAGCATGGTAGATGCGTTGCCCTTCCACGGTGAAGATGAATCCCACGTGTCCGGCCTTTTTGGGGTGGAAGTCCTTATTGGTGTTGTAGGCCGGCACGGCTTCGATGGAAATGCCTTTTACAGTCAGTTTATCGCCGGGTTTGACCACCCGCACGTCGCCTTTGAGCTTGCCGGCTGCGGCGGCGATGGTCACCACCACCGTATCCGCCTTGCTGATTTTTTTCACGTCGTCGGGCGAGCAGTGGTCGAAATGGTCGTGGGTGATGAGGATGAGATCGGCCCGCGGCGCGCCGGCAGGCAATTTCCAGGGGTCCACGTAAATCGTCACCGGGCCGTCTATACGGAAACTGTCGTGGCCCAGCCAATGGATATGCTCTACTAGACTCATTACTCACCTCCATAAAAGTTCTTGTTCACCGCAGAGTCGGCGCAGACCTGTCCTGAGTGTAGCCGCTCGCTCACTCGCTGACTCGTTTTTCTCCGTGTTCTCAGCGCCCTGCGGCACAGGCGAAAGTAAACCAGCGTTGCAGGTATCAGTATAGCACGTTAGCCGGGCCATGTCAATCGGTAGCGGGGATGGATTGCCTGTAGTTGCGCGCAGGGTAATTCCTTCTGCCGTTGGTGAGATGCGGTCCGCATAATCATAGCACACCTCAGCCATCCCGTCCTACGCCGGCTACTCTTGGACGTCTGGGGCGAGGAGGGAGATGGCCTCGCTGCGCAGAAGCAGGGAGACGGGCGTACCTAGAGGAGGCGGGGTCACACCGGATGCCGGAATGGTAAAACTCAAGTGCTGACCACTGGTATGGCGGATAACTAGGCGATAGTAGCCTCCTCGAAAGGAACATTCCGCCAGTGTGCCGGTGATGTGTTCGCTGGCTGGTGAGCACTCGATCAGGCTGGCCGCTTCGGGCCGAAGCAACACGGTGACACGGGTTTCCGGTTGCTGATTTGCTGATTTGCTGATTCTCAGATTGCCAATTGTCGTCTCTACTATCACGTGATACCCATCCATACCAACCACTTTGCCCGGTAGCAAGTTGGTCAGACCCAGAAAACGGGCCACGAATTCCGTGGCCGGGTGCTGGTAGACTTCCTGTGGGGTGCCCTCCTGCACTTTCCGCCCGTGGTTCATGATCACTATCCGGTCGGCCAGGGCAAAAGCTTCTTCCTGGTCGTGGGTGACGTAAAGGGCTGTCACCCCTACACTCTTGAGAATAGTGCGCAGCTCGTTCATCAGCCGCTCACGGAGGGTACGGTCCAGGGAGCCCAGGGGTTCATCGAGCATGAGCAGTCGTGGTCGTGGAGCCAGGCTGCGGGCCAGGGCAACTCGCTGCTGTTCACCGCCGGAGAGCAGGTTCACGTCCCGCTGCTCGAAGCCGGACATCCCAACCAGTTCCAGCATCTCCCTCACTCGAACCTCGATGTCCGCCCTGCTCAGGTGCATCATGCGCAGGCCGAAGGCCACGTTCTCGAAGACATTTTTGTGAGGGAAAAGAGCGTAATCCTGAAACATGAGACCAAAGTTGCGGCGATGCACGGGTACATCCCGGATGTCGCGCCCTGCGAATAGTACCTGGCCCGCGTCAGCCGTTTCCAACCCGGCGATGATGCGCAGCAGCGTGGTCTTACCGCAGCCGGAAGGCCCCAGCAGACAGACGATCTCTCCTTCGTCCACGATGAAACTGATGTCGTCCGGAAAGCGCTCATTATCATAATATTTGGTGAGGTGGCGTACTTCAAGTAATGACATAGTTAGTTCATGCCGAATCGTCGCAGGACAAGCTATCAGCTTGTCCTATAATGATTCAAAACTCCCCCACTTCTCCGTATCTGAACCGCTCGATGCCCAAGAAGCCCACCGCACAGACCAGCATCAGCAGGGTGCTCATAGCTAACGCCTGGCCGTAGTTTAGCGCCCCCGGTTGTCCCAGAAAGCGATAGATGGCTACCGGCATGGTGGGCATCTGCGGGCGGGCGATGAGTGAGGTAGCTCCGAATTCCCCCATAGAAATAGTGAAAGCGAACACTGCGCCCACCAGTAGGGCGCGCCCCACAATGGGCAGGTCAATTTCGCGCCGGATTTGTGCTGGCGACGCGCCCAGCACGCCCGCCGATTCTCGCAAGTGCGGATGAATGCCGCGCAACACCGGTAGCACGGCACGTACTACAAAAGGGAAAGCGACCAGGGTATGGGCCAGGGGGATGAGCAGCGGCGAGGTACGCAGGTTGAGCGGCGGGCGGTCCAGGGCGATGATGTACCCGAAGCCCAGCGTCACTGCGGACGTACCCAGTGGAAGCATGAACACCGGATCCAACCAGCGGCTGAGGCGGCCCCTGCGTTCGACCAGAGAGTAGGCACTGATGACACCCAGCACCAGCGCCAGCCCCACCGTCAGGATGGCGAACATCAGCGAGTTGCGTACTGCCTCGACTGGTGGCACGAAGAATACCGAGCCCCGCCGGTTGATGAATAACTCGCCGTAATTCGTCAGGGTGTAGCCATTGCCGGTCCACAGCGAGCGCTCGGCCAAGGCCAGCAATGGCGTGAGGAGCAATCCCATCATAAACGCTACGTTTCCTGTAACTAACATCCGTTCGCGCCCTGTCGTCGGTTGGCGCTGTGTCGTTTGTCGTGGACGGAGTTTCAACGGGCGGGCCGTGCGGGCCTGCAAGCGGGTGTAAACCGAGGTCATGGTCAATGTCAGGGCTATCTGGGCTAATGAAAGGGTGGCCGCCAATGGTAGATTGAACAGGTGCATAGTCTGCCGGTAGATCTCCACCTCCAGCGTGGCAAACCGTGGCCCACCCAGGATAAGCACCACACCGAAGCTGGTGAAGCAGAAGATGAATACGAGGAGAGCCGCCGCGATCAACGCCGGGGTCAATAATGGCAATGTTACCTGCCAGAACACCTGCCAGCGGTCGGCGCCCAGCACACGGGCAGCCTCCTCCAGACGCGGGTTCAGGTTTGCCCAGAAACCACCGACAATGCGCAGTACCACCGTGTAATTGTAAAACACGTGGGCCAGCAAGATGATCCAGATGGTGTGTTGCAGGTTAATCGGTGGGCGTTCAAGACCGAACAGAGACATCAGGGCCAGGCTCAGATGGCTGCGCGGTCCCAGCAGAGCATTGAAAGCCGCGGCGACCACAATGGTCGGCATGACGAAGGGAATAGTGGTCAGGGCCTGAAGGAGGCCCTTGCCCGGAAACCGGTAGCGGGCGAAAATGTAGGCTCCGGGCAGGGCCAAAAACACGGTGAGCAGAGTGGATACAGCGGCCTGCCAGGTGGTGAACCACAACGTGCGGGCGTAGTAACTTGTGCTGACCAACTTAGCCAGAGCCGTCAGATCCAGATGCCCCTGCGGAGCCAGGCTCAGCCGGAAGATGGCCAGCAGCGGGTAGAAGAAGAACACCGCCAGGAAGACCAGAGGTAGTAGAAGGGCGAAGGGCAAATGGCGAATGGCGTCTTTGGCGTCTTTGATGCGTTCGCTTAGTAGCCTGCTCACCTGAGCACTACCTCTGTCCAGGCCTCAATCCACGCCTCGCGCTTCTGGGCAATCTCCTGGGGGCTGACTGCCGCCGGATGTTCGGGGATCTGCGCAAAGTCCAGGAACACCTGGGGCAGGGCAGCCTGCTTATTGGCCGGGAAAACCCACATTTGCAAGGGGATGTCCTCCTGGAAGCGCTTGCTGAGCATGAAGTCAATAAATGCTTCGGCCAGGTCGCGGTTTTTCGTTCCCTTCAGGATACCTGCGAACTCGATCTGACGGAAACATGCGCCGTCGCCCAGCACGTTGCCCGTCGGTGGTTCACTCAGCTTCCCCTCGCTGAAGTAAACCTCAGCAGCCGGACTGGTGGCGTAGGAAACGACGATGGGCCGCTCGCCACCGCCAGCCCAGGTAGACTGTCCCCAGTAAGCATCTTCCCAACCTTCAGTGACCAGGACATCGTTGGCCCGCATGTCGCGCCAGAAGTCCAGATAATTGTAGTCGCCACTCTCGCCGAAATGGCCGATGGTGGCCAGCAGGAAAGCCAGGCCGGGAGAGGAGGTGGCGGGATTTTCCACCACGGTCAACCCCTTGAGCTCTGGTTTGGTCAGGTCTTCCAGGTTCTGTGGTGGGGTCAGCCCTTTCTCCTCAAAATAGGCTTTGTCGTAGTTCAGGCATACGTCGCCGTAATCCACCGGCACCAGGCGGTATTCAGAGTCCAGTTCCAGTTCATCGGGGATATTCTCCAGGCCCTGAGATTTGTATGGCTCGAAAATGTCGGCTTGAAGCGCCCGGCTGAGGAATGTATTGTCCACCCCGAAGAACACATCGGCCAGGGGGTTTTCTTTGCTGAGGATAGCCTTGTTCAGCGCGGAGCCGGCATCGCCGGAGGGTAGGAACTGGAGCTTGGCGTTGTGTGCCGTCTCGAACTCGGCGATAACGCTCTCGCTAACGGCAAAGCTGTCGTGGGACATGAGCACCAGTGTGCGGGGGCCGGTGGGTGTGGGAGTGGCGGCCGCCGGACGGCATGCAGCAGCCATTCCCATCATAGTCACCAACACCAGTAGAAGACACATTTGCTTTTTCATCTTACCTCCTCCTTTTTTGGCGACGACGATGGTCGCCCTTACCCAAATGAACGCATAATAAGACGCCTTTTCGCAGGCGGATGTGTGCTGTGGGAGCAATGAGCGTGTTGCTCACCCCGCGGGTCCGCCCGAACATGAGAGTATCATCATCCAAAGCGTATTCCAGGCCGCTGGAAGTGATCCCCTCGGCATCGCCAGCAAGGGGTAGCAGGGAAACCGGATCTCCCACCTGGCCCTGGATTGTACCTTCCCCTTGAATCAGGAGCACTTCCTGCTGGCCGTCCACCAGGCTGACCTGTACCCCTTTCAGTTCAGGCAGGGTCAGCAGCAATACATTGGCCAGCGTATGATCAATGCGCCCTCCCGAGGCACCCAGGATGACGATTTGATCCGCACCCTGTTCCACTGCGTATAGGAGGGCCAGTTCAGCATCGGTCTCATTCTTACGAGTGGGATAGGTCAGAAAACGGCAACCGGCTTGTTGTAGATGCGCGACCTGCTCTTGGGTCAGAGAATCCATGTCACCGATGACTACGTGAGGAGTGAATCCCATCCGCAAAACATGCTGGGCACCGCCATCGGCGGCGACGATGAGGTCTGCAGCGTGTAAATATGAGCTGCCCGCTCTCCAATCGCTTATTTCCCCGCCAGCCATTATCACCGTTCGCATTACGCCTCTCCACTCGAAGTATGGCAGTTTCTGGTTTAGGGCTTCACATTGCTATCACGCCCCGCCGCAACCAGCAGCTCAAAACAAAAGGCCGCCTCACCTGGTAAAGGCTGGCAGCCCTGAAAGCGCGCACGTAATGAGCTTCCCTACGCTAGCATTATCCAGGTCAGGTTCAAGGGGTCGGTAGCATTCAGGGGCCACCCTCTCAGCCGGGCTCTCCCAGCTCCCCCAGCGTTCCTAATTCGTTTTTTAGAGTATAAGTATAGCACAGCGTTGCTTGGCTGTCAAGTGGGCGTATTCATTCATAAAATGTTACCGAAAGCCCCCAGCACTGCGAAGGCAAACTGTCGTGACCGGGGTTGTGCGGTAAGACACCGCGCCTACCATATTCGGGGGGGATGGGAGAGGTCTCCGCGGCCAGGGCACAGCAGCAACTCGCCCCCAAAGTGAAATACACCCGAAAGGGGGCGTTAATTACGTAAAGGAGGGATTACTCACAGCGCTCGCTGGAGGTGGAGACCCGCGCCGAGCGAGGCGTAGCCGACGGCACTGCCATCGGCTACCTAACTGGCAGGGTATAGATAATGGTGGTATAATTATTTTCTGACAGGCCAAATGGCGAGGTGAGAAATGGGTGAAGGATTTGAGGCTGAAATCAAATACGCCTCAGATAGCGCGAGTCTGATCTGGCCGATCCAGCGCATACGCGAGAATGACCAGGAACAGGTAGATGACCGGGTAGTGATAGAAGAGCCGCTGGAGATTGTGATCAACGGCCAGCGCGTGGCCGTTTTGATGCGTATGCCCGGCCAGGAGAAAGAATTGGCTGCCGGATTCTGTGTTACAGAAGGGTACGTGCGTCGCGCGGATGATATTTTGCTCATCCATCACTGCGGGTCGGGGTATCCGGCTTCTGGGGATGAGGGAGCGGGCGATGGGATGGGATCGCGCAACCGGGTGGAATTACGGGTAATACCAGCAGGATTCCGCCCATCGGCTGGGTCTGATGCGGTGCGATTGATTCGGTCTGGCTGCGGCGCGGCAGAGGTGTTGATCATCAGCGAAACGCTCCCTCCGGTGGTCAGTGATTTACGTGCAGCCCCTGCGATGCTGTTGGGGTTGGGACGAGCAATGCGCGATTTACAAAGCATTCATCCCCAGGTGGGCGGTACCCACTCGGCGGCCCTCTTTCTGGCCACCGGCGAAGCGGTTATCCTGGCCGAAGACATTGGGCGACACAACGCTGTGGACAAGGCTCTGGGTTACTGTTTGCTCCAGGGCACGCGCCTGGATGATAAAATATTGGTCACGTCCGGGCGGGCCAGCTATGAGATGGTGATGAAGGCCGTGCGGGTGAATCTCCCCATGCTGGTGACCCTGTCCGCTCCCACCTCGCTGGCTGTGCAACTGGCCGGGGATAAGGGATTGACATTGATCGGGTATTTGCGGGGTGGCCGCATGAACGTCTACACCCATCCCTGGCGCGTGGAATCTTAGGAATGCGAAAAGGGGGCCGCGGGTGATAGAACCTGGAAAAGGCATGGTAATTTATAATCCCACAGCCGGAGCCCGGGACGCGCGTCGTGAGTTGCAACAGGTGATTGCTTACTTAGAAGAATGCGGGTGGGAGCTTGCTCTGCGTGAGACGCAGAACCGGGGAGAGGCTACGGTGTTTGCCCGGAAGGCGGTAGCCGATGGCTTACGGGCGGTTTTTGTGGTTGGCGGGGACGGCACGATAAATGAAGCGGTGAACGGTCTGGTAGGCAGTGACGTGGCGCTAGGGCTGTTACCCAGCGGGACGGGGAACGTTTGGGCTTTGGAGCTGGGCCTCCCTATCCCCAGCCCCGTACACTGGCACCCCCTGTTAGGGGCGGCCAAAGCCATGTTGTCCGGACAGGTGCGGCGGGTGGACGTGGGCCGGGCTGGCGAGCGATATTTTCTCCTTTGGACCGGAGTGGGATTGGATGCAGCCGTGGCCGAACAGGTTGAGCCGAGGAGAGAGGCCAAAAAGCGTCTGGGCCCCTTGGCTTACGTCATCGCCGCGTTTCTGGTGGCCAAAGATTTCGCCGGGACCCCAGTAGAGGTCAACGTGGATGGGCGCACGATTAGCGCCCGCGCGCTGTTGATTGTGGTGAGCAATACTCAGCTCTATGGACGTATTCTGCGGATCGCTGCCCAGGCCCGGCTGGATGATGGTTTGCTGGACGTTTGCATTTTCAAGGGCTTTGGCTTCCCGGCCACGGTGCGCCACGCGGTAAGAGTTCTGGCCGGACGGCATTTGCATGATCCGCGGGTGGTATACCGGCAGGGGCGGCGGGTGAGCATCAGTTCTGCGCGACCTTTGTCGGTGCAGGTGGATGGTGACCCGCTGGGGCATACCCCGATTGATCTGGAAATCGTGCCCCGCGCGCTGAACATCATTGTCCCGGCCCATGCGCCAGGTGATCTCTTTCGGATGGGAACGTAGAGGCGTAATTACTACGCCCTACTGGGGGAAGGGTAAAATGACTTTCATGCGTTTGCTGGATAAAGGCCCCGGACAGACTGTCGAGTTTCTGAGCGAGGTAGACGCCGATGTCTTAGCCGAGGTTTTAGTCGCCTTTGCTAATGGGGATGGCGGTACAATATTGGTCGGTGTCAGCCCTGAGGGGGAGATCAACAGCAGCCTGTTGGACGAGGATGTGGAGGGTGTGCTGAGGCGGGCGCTGAGCATGTGTCGTCCGCCGGTGCGCACCGAGTGGAAGCAGGTGGATACCCCTCAAGGGCCAGTGATCACCCTGGAGGTGCCGCGCAGCACCGAGCTGCATACTCTGGCTGACGGTCGGGTACTCATCCGCTCTGGAGCCAGAAACCGTCCCCTGGGTGGCGACGAGGTGCGTCACCTGGCAGCCACCAAATCCAGCGGTGATTTTGAACTGGAAGTCGTAGCCGGGGCCACGCGGGCTGATCTGGACGACGAGGTTATCGCCGAGTACATTGCCAAGCGCGAGGAAAAGCAACGACGACCGCTCACTCAGTCCGTTGAGGAATTGCTGGTCGAGATAGGGGCCACCACTGAAGGTGGCGAACCGACTGTGGCCGGGATCCTTCTCTTTGGGCACAATCCCCAGGGCTTCATCCCTCAAAGTGGGCTGGTTTTCGTTCGCTTCGAGGGTACGGAAGCCAGAGGCCCCGGTGGCCTGCCCGGCTATTCACGGCGTGAGGAGATTAGCGGGCCGCTTTCTCGCCTGATCGAGACGGCCTGGCAAGTTACCTGGGAGGAGATGCGCATCGGTGCCGTGGTCAAGGGGCTGGTCCGTGAGGAAACCACCGAATACCCGCCTTTCGCTGTGCGCGAAGCGCTGGTCAATGCCGTGTGCCACCGTGACTATCGGCTGAGCGGGCGGCGTATCGAGGTGCGCATGTTCGACGACCGGCTGGAAGTGGTCAGCCCCGGTGGGTTGCCTGGTTACATCACCCTGGACAACATTGTAGAGGAGCACTTCTCGCGGAATCCACGCATCGTGGCTGGTTTGTTTCAATGGGGATTCATCGAGGAGTTAGGGTTGGGGATTGATCGCATGATCGAGGAGATGCTCCAGGCCGGCCATCCGGCACCGACTTTCCGGGCCACGCCTTACTCGTTTACCGTGAGCCTGGCCAACGTGCGTGAGCGGCAGGGGATTCCGGCCTGGCAACGCAGCATGAACGAACGGCAATTGCGGGCCATCCAGTACGTGCGCGAGCAGGGGAGTATCACCAACCGCGAATATCGTGCTCTCTGCCCGGATGTCAGTACGGAGACCTTGCGCCTGGATCTGGCGGATCTGGTTGAGCGGGGAGTGCTGCTCAAGGTCGGAGCCAAGAAGGGAACGTATTACATCTTGAAATAGCAAAGGTACGACGCACTTCAGGACTTTACGAGTGAAATTCTTGCTCTTTGGGCAAGAAAATGAACTACGAAAGACACCAAGAACACAAAAGTACAAGCCGTGGTCTCCTTCGTGCCCTTTGTGTCCTTTGGGTTTGCCTGTTTGGTTCCGGCTGGTCCGGGTTAGGAAGTGTGTCGTACTTTGTATATCCCAAATTTATCCCAAATTTTGATTTGGGATAAATGCCTACCTCCCGCAAGTTCCAAACCTGCGGGAGGATACCAAAAAAGCTCCAGAGATAATCCCTGGAGCTTTTTGATGCCGAAGGTGGGATTTGAACCCACATGGGCGTACACCCACTGCGCCCTGAACGCAGCGCGTCTGCCAATTCCGCCACTTCGGCTGGTTTTTAAAAGCGACCTCTAATTTATCATTATTTGCCAGATTTGTCAAGTTCGCCGTGCTCGGCCTCGCTGACGATCACCCGCCGGGTGCGGACGTACCAATCCGCGATGTTGCGAAAGCGGTCGCTGGGATCGAGCAAGGGACCAATCTGCACCTCGTGCACAGCCCGGTCCACCCCATACGTATACACCGGGTAATACAGAATCAGCGAGGGTACTTCAGTCGCAAATACCTCCTGAAATTGCCGGTACAGCGCGGCACGCTGCTCATGGTCAGTGATCTGGCGGGCTGTTTCCAACCATTCGCTGACGTCGCGGTTGATGAAACCCGCATAATTCTGGCCATCCAGTACCTGCGTTTCGTGCCAGAAGGGATAAGGGTCGGGATCAGGAGTGAGTTCCACGTCTACCAGGACAGCGTCGAACTGGCGAGGACGCAGGTACTCGCCGGTCAATTTGGCGAAGCTCACCGCGCGCGGAATGGCTTCCACTCCAATCTCCGCCCATTGTCGGGCAATCTCCTCCACCAGACTGACGTGCACAGGATCATCGTTGGTGAGGAGGACGAAACGAAGAGGGATACCGCTTTTTTTGCGGGTCAGTGGCCCGGTTTCCGATTTGCCCTGTTCAGTGCCCTGACCATCCCCTTCAGGCCCTCTCAGGTTTTCCTCTTCCCATTGGAGTTGTTCAGTTACGGTGGGTTCATGCCAACCCGCTTCATCCAACAGCGCTTGCGCGCGGTCGGGAGCATAAGGGTAGCGGTAGATGTTTGGATCATAAGCCCAACTGTTGGCCATGATTGGACTGTAGGCGACGACCCCTTGTCCGCCCAAGACATTGTCAATCAACCGCTGGCGATCCAGGCCGTAGAGCAGCGCCTGGCGGACCTCTCGTTCCTGGAAGAACGGAACATCAGGGTTGTTCAGGTTCAGGAATATGATGGAATATCCCCACAATTGTGCGGAATACAGGTTAAGATCAGGATATCCATGTGCCTGGGGCAGGTATTGAGGCAGTATCTGGCTGATCCCTTGAATCTCGCCCCGCTCGTAGGCGCTGAGCAAACTGGCGTGGTCTGGATAGAAACGGAATTGCACCTGGTGCAGCATGGGGCGGGGACCATAATAGTCCGCATAGGCTTCCAGGGTTATCTGCTCTTTGGTGACTTCTACGACGCGGAAGGGGCCGGTGCCCACCGGATGAGTGTTGAATGAACTACGGGGCAAATCAGCGGCGGCGATTTTTTCCAACAGATGAGCGGGCAAGATGCCGATGGAGGTATAGTCCATGAAGGGAGCATAAGGCTCACGCAAAGTGAACAGTACCGTGTAGTCATCAAGTTTTTGAACCGACACGCTGCGCCATAGCTCTGCCAGGTAGGGTACGCCCTGGTAATCAGGGTCCTGCATGGTGCGGATGGTAAATACCACGTCATCAGCGGTGAAAACCTGCCCGTCGTGCCAGCGAACTCCCCGGCGTAAGTGGAAGGTATAGCTCAGTCCGTCATCGGATACCTCCCAACCCAGGGCCAAATCGGGGACGATCTCCCCTTTTTCGTTGATGTCCGTCAGACCGTTGAAAATGAGGGCACAGAGGTCACGGTCAACGTCGTTGTATTGGCTCAATACGGGATTGAGATATTGGGGCTGGCCGGCCAATCCCTCGATGTAAGTGCCACCGGCTGCCGGCACGAGCACAGTAGTACGAGGCAGAGCCAAATAACCCAGGGAGGTGCCTATCAGAACGGCTCCGAGCAGAGCTAACAGTATTTGCCAGCGAATATGCTTGATCACTCCTCATCCCCACCCGGTCTCCCGCAGGCCCGGTTCGAAACCCGCGGGAAGCTGAGCAGTTCTACCCCTTGGGCGATAGGAGTACGGTGATTAAAGAGGTGAGGAAGAACACCACAGCCAGGCCGATGGTCAGATTGAACAGCGTTTTTTCCACTCCTCGCCTTGTCTTATAAACACTCCCCGTTTCGCTACTGAAGATGCCCCCCAACCCGGACCCCTTGGCCTGGAGTAAAATGGCGACCACGAGCGCGATGGACAGGATTATCTGCACGATGTAGAGATAGGTGATCATATCTTTTCTAACCTCCGTTCTAAGTGGGCAGGATTATACCACGTTCCTCCCGCTCAGGCAAATGGGTTCCGGTGACCGCTACGAGTATGCAGGACAAGATTAAGCTTGTCCTACATGGGGGGCTTGCAGAGCGGTGAGGAAATCCTGGATAGCCTGGGTGACTTGTGCCGGGCGTTCCAGCATCACCATGTGGCCCGCTCCCTCGATCACCGTCAGTTGCGCGCCGGAGATGTGCTCCTGCAAGTAGGTGCCGTATTTCAGCGGCGTAAGCCGGTCGGCAGTGGCGCTGATGACCAGGGTGGGACAATGGATCTCGGCCAGACGGTCTAGGACGTCGAAGGCGTCGCAAGCGGCGAAGTCGTGATACAATACCTCGGGCAGGGTGTCGAGCATCTGTTCCTGTCCCAGGCGCACGGCTTCGGGGGGTGCATCTGGCCCGTAAGCAAACTGGCCAATAAGATTAACCGTTCCCTGGAAGTCCTCACGGAGACCATTGAGGATAAGCGGGTTCACTCGCAAGCGGGCCCCGGTGCAAACCAGTACGAGTCCGGCCACTCGCCTGGGATAGCGCAGTGCCAGGTCGAGGGAGATGGCCCCACCCATCGAGTGCCCGCCGATCACCGCCTGTTCTATTTTCAGAGCATCGAGGAAGGCGATGACGAATTCACTGTACTCGCTAATAGTTCTCCGCCCTTGGCGGCCGGACTGTCCGTGGCCCGGCAGATCCAGGGCGTAAGCGTTTACCTGACGCAAAGAGTTCAATTGTCGTAGCCATATTCGGTGATTGCCCCCGGCACCGTGCACGAAAACGAGATTGCACTGATCACCTGGTCGCTGAGCGTAGAAAACGGGTATCCCCTGGATGTTTACAGTTGGCATGTCTTTTCCTTCTCGCATCTAGAGGTGCAACACTCTCCAAAAGTGCATTGCACCTCCAGACTTCCACGCCTTCAGTTCGACGCTGGCTGGTTCGCTTAGAGGCTGTCTAAAAATTCGGTTCGGCGACTAAAGTCACACCTGTAGGGCTTGCAGCCGAGCGTCCATCTGCATGGACGCGCTTCCGTCCGCGCAGGCGGACGGCCAGCCGGAGGCTCACCAGGCGTGATTTCTAATCGCTAGCCTAATTTTTAGACACGCTCTTAGAACTCGCCTTTTGCAGCGGCGCAGGGTCGTGCCCCGCCCTCTTCGCGCGTTGTATTATACCACACTTTGGAGTATAATCCCAAATCAGCCAGATGACAGTCACTGTCGCCTAACCTGCAAGGAGGATTGCCCTATGCGAATTGTTATGATCGGGCCTTTTGCCTGGACACCGAAAGGCACGGTCAGAGCGCGCGCTTTTCACATAGCCCGGGGCCTGGTCAGACGTGGTCATCAAGTCACCATTCTTCTCGTGCCCTATGATAATCCCGAGGAAGCGGGCCGCAAATTCGAGCTTGATGGTGTCCGCGTGCACGAGCTCACCATCACGCGGCCCAAGGGTTTCTCTTTCTTCTGCGATTCATTTCGTCTGGCCCACACCGCCCTGCGCCTTCGTCCGGATGTAGTACACATCTTCAAGCCGATAGGATATTCCGGGCTGGCCGGAATGTGGCTGGCGGTTTTTTCGCAGAGGCCGCTGGTCGTGGACACCGACGATTGGGAGGGCACGGGCGGCTGGAACGATGTCAACCCCTATCCATGGGTTTGGAAGCGTTTCTTCGATTTCCAGGAGCGCTGGCTTCCCCGCCATGCTGGTGCGGTGACCGTCGCCAGTCAAACGCTGCAAACTCAGGTGTGGGGCTTCGGCGTGCCACCGGAAAGGGTAATCTATCTGCCCAATGGCCCGGATGTATTTCTGCGGCAGAGTAAACCGGCAGGCGACCAGCCTCGAGCGAAAATTCGTGCGCGACTGGGCGTGGGTGACGCGGCGCTGGCCATTTATGTGGGACATATTCCGCGCGGTAACGACCTCGATCTCGCCATCGAGGCTCTGCCCCGGGTAGTGGCGGAGGCAGGCGATGTTCGGTTGCTTATCATTGGTGAGGGTGATGGACGACCGGCGTTGGAGGAGCAGGTGCACCGGCTCGGGCTGGACGAGCGCGTCATTTTCACCGGCTGGGTAGATCGGGCAGAAGTCCCCGCGTACCTGGCGGCGGCGGATGTGGCTATCTATCCTTACCGGGACACCCTGATCAATCGCGCTAAGTGCGCGGGTAAGGTGATCGAGTATATGGCCATGGGCAAAGCAGTGGTAACCGGACGGGTGGGGATGAATCTCGAGTACATCGTCCACGGTGAGTCTGGTTTACTCACCAAACCGGGTGATGTAGATGATTTCGCGGCGGCGATGGTACGTGTGCTGGTAGACCGCAACCTGGCGGCGCAACTAGGTCGCAATGCCGAGGCACGCATTTGGGCCGAATTTGATTGGGACGCACGAGTGGGTGAGATCGAGCGTGCTTACGCCATCGCCGGAGGGCAGGGATGAGCTTACTCCACGCTCGGCTCTGCCTGCGCCGATTATTCTGCTATTGGCTGCCACTGATCCTGTGGATGGCGCTCATCTTTGCCCTGTCTGCCCAACCCACTCTGCCCGAACTGGACGAGCCCTGGTTGGATGTGTTGCTTAAGAAAACAGCCCATTTTCTGGAATATGCTATTCTCGCTTTTCTTTGGTGGCGGGCGCTAAGCGGCGGAAATCAGTCCACCGTCCGGCCGCTGATCATCGCCGGCCTGGTGTCCGTTTTATACGCGGCCAGCGATGAGTACCATCAAACCTTTGTCACCGGCCGCCACGGATGGCCGGGGGACGTGGGTATAGATAGCGCTGGGGTACTGGTTATGTTGGGGTTCATCCGATGGCAGGTAGAACCGCGTAATGTGAAGCGTGAAACGTGACTTGTTTAAGGAAACTGTCACGTTTCAGTGCTCTTCGTGTCCATTGTGGTTTATTTCAAGGCCTGGCTTGCCCAGGATGATGATCTCGCCGAACAACCGGTCTTGTTGCACATCAACGTAGCCGCTTTTGATCAACTCCAGAACGGCCAGGAAAGTGACGATAATCTCCAGGCGGCTGGTGGCCTCAGATAGCAGGTGGTGGAAGCTGACCTGGGCATGAGTGCGCAAGATGTCGCGGATAGCTGCTATCCGATCACCAATGGTGATCTGAAACGGAGCAACCACCTCGGATACCGGGGGTGCGGGTGGGGTAACGGCCAGAGCCTGGCGCACGGCAGCCACCAGATCATCCAGGGTGACATCCTCCAGGTCCAGGGGCCGTTCCGGGCGCGGGGGCGGGGCCAGACGCAGGTAAGACCGCAATCCAGCCTCCTCACGCTGGCGCAGGGATTCAGCCGCCTGTTTGAACTTTTTGTACTCGATGAGTTGGCGAGCCAGGTCGTCGCCGACGTCCTCTTCTTCACTGGAGAGAACCTCCGACGGGCGGGGCAGCAACGCCCGCGATTTGATGAGCAACAGCCTGGCCGCCATCACCAGAAAATCGGCCAGCACCTCGGCCGGGGGCTCTTCCATCAGGGCCAGGTAGGCCAGATATTGATCCGTCACCTGGGCCAGGGACACGGCGGTAATGTCCAGCTCCTCGCGTTCAATCAAATGCAGCAGGAGATCAAGCGGCCCCTCAAACACGGGCAGGCGCACCTGGTACGGGTGGGCAATGACGTGTTCGCTCATGAAGTAAATAGTTCCACGTGTGTGGTTGATCATCGTAGGCGCGATTCCCATATCGCGTATAGGCCGCACAAAGGGCTTTGCGCTATGGAAAGCGCGGCTACAGTGTGATACAACTTCTGGCCATAGAAACACGCAGAACTTCACAGAATTTTTGCCCCCTCCGTGTGTTTCTGTGTGCTTCTGTGGCTACAGGTAAGCATGGGGCGTCAGCTTGGCTGACGCCCCATGTGGTTTCGTCGAAAGGCGGTGGGAGTTTAACCGAAGCCAGGGGTGATGAAACGTTGTCCCTTCTTGGCCATGGCATCAAGTTTGCGCGCAGTGTCGGCAGGGCTGTCTCCGGCGATGCGTTCTACTTTGCAGCCCGCGTCGCGCAGGATTTTCTCGGCTTTCTCGTCCACCCCCAGTGGCCCGCCGATAATGGTCACGTGCCGGGCTTGTTTGGCGTCGTCCACCGAGAAGCCGCAGGTGGGCAGAAAAGCATCAATGTAGTTGATTGCTCCCTTCCAGTCCTCTTTAGCCCACCGGGCCTCGGCCTGCTCCGGGTGTTGCCAGAATAGGACGTAGTGGTAGAGTGGTTTGGTCACGGCGGTTTGCACCTGTTGCTGGACTTCTGCGATTTTGGCCATTAACATGTCCCGCCACTTCTGCCCGCTGGCCCACTGCAAACCGGGGCATTGCGTGTTTACGAAGTCACAGTGGCCGTGAATGGCCTCGCCGGTCAGACCGAACTCCTGTAGAAGGTAAGCGCAGAGTCGCGCACCGCTGGCTATCTGCGCGGGAGTAGGGACGTCGTCGGTGAAATTGCCGGCAAAGCAGATGCCGATGCTCACTGGGTTGACCTGCTTGGCGTGAAAGGCAATGGTCTCCAGTTTGTTGGTCTGGGAAATCGTTCCATCGGGAGTGATGACGAAGTGATAGCCGATGCCTGGCCAGTTCAACTGTTCGACGTGCCACTTGGCAATGGCTTCCGGCCCCACCGTGCCGGCCACCGCACTGTGGTGAATAATCAAATATTGGATGCCATTCAGGCTGCGCGTTTCGTACTTGTTGGTCGCGTGTTTGGGCAGCGAATCCGTGATGTCCTTAATGTCTGGTTGAGGTATCTTGATCGGCACGCTACTGGTCAGCAACAGTTCCACCTGGCGTTTGAGTTCGGCGTTGCTGGCCTGCAGGTTGGCGACCTGATCTTTAAGGGATGTGAGCTGAGCCTGCAGATCGGCAAGGGTCTTCTGAGCCTGAAACGCTTCTCGTCCGATCTCTACCAGGCGGGCCTGTCCGGGGGTATGTTCTTCCATCGCCACTTTCTCAAAGTACTGGAGCCGCTTGCCGTCGCGGGTTAATTCTCCAGCCACAGGCATGCCGCACACCGACGCGCCCAGCTTGTTATAAAGCGTCAGGAAGGGGACCTTGACCGGGATGTTGTTAATCAGGATCTCGATGGCGGGTTTGACCTCGACCTGGAGTTCCAGGGGACGACTGCCGCGGGCGGAGAACCAGGTGATTCCTTCCTCGACCAGATCCCATTGAAGCACGTAGCGGCCTGCGGTATCGGGAGCCATAGCTTTGGCGGTGACGGTCACTTCCTGGCGCGGGCTCACGTTCTGGGGCAAAGTTGCCCGATAGTCCTCTCGCACCAGCACGTTTTGACCGTTCAGGTACCAGTGGAAACCCACGCGTACCGGGTTATTGCCCCCAGCAACCCACGTTTTGCTCCCCTCGTTGCGCAGGCGGAGGGTGACGTTTATCACCTCTCTGGCGTTCACCTCGGCAGGCGTGGTGTGGCTGATGAAGGTGACCACGTATTCGGGAATAGCTTTCTCGTACCATACGTAGTCGTTGTCCATTGCCTGCTTGAAGTCCTCAATCACCCCTCTTTTGCCATCAATGGCCCATTTGTCGTACTTAGGCCAGCGATAGAGGAGCAGGCAGCGAATTTGCTGGCGACCGGGCACCGAGTTCCACTCATGTATCTCTTTGTAGGCGTTACGCACCCAGCCACTGTTCACATCCGCCCAGGGATCGTCCTGGTCGGTTTCGGTGATGTACACCGGCAGGTCACGCATGTCGGCGGGGATGGCGTTCATGAAGTCCCGATAGGCGCGGAAATGATAGTACCGGTCCTGGTAGGGCGGTCCCATCTTCTCATCGCTGAACACCAGTTCGGGTTTGGTGCCGTGAGTGTAGGTATGAATGCTAATGCCGTCGCACTGGCCAATCAGCAGGCGCAGGATATCGGTGAAATAGCGAATCCAGTCACCGGATTCGTTGCCCGGATAAGTGGTTTGTACGTTCCACGGGGCTACCGCGCCCACGACCACCCGGTCTTGTTCGTGTCCAAGCCGCTTGCGAATCTCGTCCCGGCACTTTTTGAAACACTCGGCATACAATTGCGGGGTAATGGGCTGGCCGTTGGGGCGCTCCTGGGCGTGATTCATCTCGTTGCCGATGATCCAGATGTGGGCGCCAGGCGAGTTCTCGACGAAATTCCCGCAGCGGCGGGCGAAGTTGTCGTACTCGTTGGGCATAGGGATGGTGCCGGCAGAACCATACCCGTGATTCAGGCGAACGATGATGCCGAAGCCCTGGTTGGCCCAGGCCGTATAGTTGGCGCCGCTCTTGTCGTTAGGATCATGGCCGAGAGATTCGGTGAAAAGCAGCCAGCCAATCTTGCCTTTCTCGACCATGGCTTTCTCGCCACCGGGCTCGTGAAACCCGAACAGGTATTTGGGTTCATTCCATGCCATGGGTTTTGTCCTCCTTTCAGCAGGCTCAGTTGAGCCGGTCGTCACGCGCTGGGCTGTCGCATGGGTCTGGTTGCCAACCCGACCCACTTTTACATCTAAAACTCTAATTCTTCACGAATCTGTTCTACCGGAAGAAACTGGGCCAGTTCAGCTTTGAAGAAAAGGGGAATGTGACCGGTGGGGCCATGGCGGTGTTTGGCGATGATCACGTCGGCGATGTTTTTGAACTCGGTATCCGGGTTGTACAGCACGTCGCGGTAGATGAACATCACCACGTCCGCATCTTGTTCGATAGAGCCACTTTCCCGGAGGTCCGATAGCTGTGGGCGCTTATCCTGGCGTTGTTCCACAGCGCGCGAAAGTTGGGAAGCGGCCACTACCGGCACGTTCAATTCACGGGCCAGGGCTTTCAGTTCGCGTGAGATGTACGATACTTCTTGTACCCGGTTTTCGGCGCGAAAATCGCCGCGCATTAGTTGCAGGTAATCAACCAGAATCAGGTCCAGACCGTGCTCGGCATGGAGGCGGCGGGCTTTGGTCCGCATCTGCAAAGCCGAGATGGAAGGCGTGTCATCAATGAAAATCTGGGTGTCGGAAAGGACTCCGGTAGCTTGCACGAAAGTCGGCCATTCGTCCTCGTGCAAGTCACCCAGTCGCAAGCGCTGCGAGTCAATGCCTGTCTCGGCGGAGATCAGACGTTGCACCACTTGCTCAGAGGACATTTCCAGGCTGAAGAGGGCTACCCGTTGGTTGTATTTGCGAGCCGCGTTCTGGGCGATGGAAAGCAACAGCGAGGTTTTTCCCATGCCGGGCCTGCCGGCAATGACGATCAGGTCCGAGCGTTGCAATCCACCCAAAAGCTTATCCAACAGTTTGTAGCCAGTGGGAACGCCCAGAGGCTCGCCGCGATGCTGGGAGAGGTAATCAATACGGTCGTAGTATTCGTGAATGATCTGCTTGATGGGGGTCAGATCACGGGTGATCCGTCGCTGGGACACGCCGAAGATAAGCTGCTCAGCGCGGTCAACTATGGCATCCAGGTCCTCGGCTTCCTCGTAGGCCAGCCCGGCGATTTGTCCGGCAGCGGAGATCAGACGGCGCAAAGTCGCCGTGCGCTCCACAATCCGCCCGTAGTGCTCCACATGGATAGAGGTAGGAACGGAGGCGATCAGCTCGGTGATGTATGCCGCCCCGCCCACTTCCTCCAACTGCCCACGGCGGTCCAGCTCATCGCATAGCGTAACAAAATCAACCGGCTCACGTCGGTCGTGCAGGTCGAGGATGGCTTGATAGATCCAACCATTTTTCTCGCGGTAGAAATCCTCCGCACGGAGAAACGACGCCACGCGGAAGATAGCGTCGGGGTCTATGAGCAGCGACCCCAACACTGCCCCCTCGGCCTCAAGATTGTGAGGAGCCATTCGCTCGACTGTGCTCATGGTTCACCACGCTCTCGTCAGCGCTGATTATTCTTCGCCCAACTCTCCCAGATCGAGGGAATCCACGAAATCGCGGAAAACCGACAACCGGTCTTCCTCTTCCTCTTTCGCCTCATCCTCCTCAGGGGTGATGGCGGCCCGTTCCATCACTGCTTCATCAACGAAGATAGGAGTTCCTGCCCGCACGGCGAGGGCAATAGCATCGCTGGGCCGGGCGTCAATTTCCAATCGCCGGCCGTTGGAATCCACGACAATGCGGGCATAGAAGGTGTCTTCGCGCAGGTCATTGACTATGATATGGTGGATACGCGCACCTACCACATCGAAGACGCTCTTGAGAAGATCGTGAGTCTGGGGTCGGGCCACCTCGATACCCTGAAGCTGGATGGTAATCGCGTCTGCCTCAAAAGGGCCAATCCAGATGGGCAAATAACGTTCTTCGTTAACGTCTTTCAGGATCACTACGCGGTGCTGAGACAGCAAACTAACACGAACACTATCAACCGTCACCTCAATCATGGCTCTCCGCCTCCTTCTCTCATCCACACAGGCAGGTTTTATCTGTAATAGATTATACCACAGTATTGGACTTTGGACAAAGTAAAGCATGTAGGACAAACTTAAGCTTGTCCTACATACGGGCGGATTTGCCAGTTGCTTTAGTGTGTGATATAATCGCATTTAAGATTTGGCAATTCGCTGCAGGACAACCTGTCCTGCGAAGGGAAGGCGGGGGTAAGGGATGGAAGAACGCCCAAAGAGGGCTATTACGGTAGTGGGCATTGTTGTGGGCGTGGTGCTGGGTCTGGTTGCCCTGGGTGGTGGAGGGTATCTTCTGGTCACTAATCCCGAGACCACGGCCGTGTTGCGAGATGTGTTTATCATCGTCCTGGCCTTGGAGTCCATAGTCATCGGGGCTTTGTTGAGTATTCTGATCATTCAGATTCAGAACCTCACCCGCCTCCTGCAGGAAGAGATCAAGCCGATTTTAGATTCTACCAACGAAACGGTCAGCACTGTGCGTGGCACGGCTGCTTTCGTCAGCGAAAATGTGATTTCGCCGATGATCGAGGCCGCCAGTTATGTCTCGGCCGTTAAGAAAGTGTTTACACTCCTTTTCCCCCGGCGTCGCCCTCACCCAGAAGACCAAGAGCCACCCCATGGTCCCCCAGCGGAGGGATAGGATTTGTTTAGCCATATTTCAGTGAGAAGGGAGGGATTAACATGAGTAGCAAGGATGAAGGTTTGGCATTCATTGCCGGATTTGTGATCGGCGGATTGGTGGGAGCAGCGGTCGCTCTGGTTCTGGCTCCTCAATCCGGTGTTGAAACCCGGGCCCAAATTCGAGAGAAAGGCATTGAGTTGAAGGGACGAGCCGAGGACGTTGCTGAGGAAACCCGGCGCCGTGTGGAAGAAGTTTCTGCCGAGACCAAGAAGCGATCAGAGGAACTCCGGGCCAGTTTTCAGAAAGCGCTTGAGGATACCAAAGAAGAGCTGGTCAGCCGGCTGGAAGCGCTCCAGAAAGGTAAAGGGACGGCCGAGGCTGAAGCCGAGACCGAGGCGTGAAGTGTGGCAATTCAGAAACCCGTTTTCTTTCAGAAAACGGGTTTCTGATTTATGCGTCGCAAGGCGCGGGGTAATGCTGGCAGCAGGTCCCCGGCGACCATGCCGGCATCGCCCATGTCGCCACGTACCAGTTCCCCGGCCAGACCATGCGTGTACGTACCCGCTACCGCCGCGGCGAAGGGCGTCAGCCCCTGGGCCAGGAAACCGACGATGGCCCCGGCTAACACGTCACCGGACCCGGCTGTGGCCAGCCCCGGATTGGCAAAGGGGTTGAGCACAGTACGGCCTCCTGGTTCAGCTACCACGGTGTAGGCTCCTTTGAGTACCACTACCTGTCTCCAATCAGCCGCTGCCTCCTGGGCAGTGCTCACCCGATCGGCTTCCACGTCGGCCACCGTTCTCCCCAGAAGGCGGGCCATTTCTCCCGGATGCGGGGTGAGGACGTTGCCCGCCGGCAGTCGTTTCCACCAACGCGGCGCATCGGCCAGGGCATTGAGTCCGTCGGCGTCTATCACCGTCGGGGGCAGGGTGATCTGCAGTACGCTTTCTTCTTCACCCTCGATTAACGGTCGAAAGCCGATGCGCTCCCGTCTGCCTGGCTCGACCCCCAGCAACTGGTGGATAAAGGCCACTGTTTCTCGCACACGCCCCAAACCGGGCCCCACCAACAGCGCCTGATAGTTTGGCAGATGCTCGGCCAGGATTTTCAAGGCGTCGGGCACCAGGCTGCCCATGTCGTGGGGCAGAAGCAAGAAGGTGGTTTCGCTGAGCTTGGCGGCCAGGATGGGATGTAGGCTCTCGGCCACGGCCAGGGTAACCAACCCTGTACCCACCCGAGTCGCCGCCGCCCCGGCCAAACCGGCTGCCCCGGTGTAATTGGCCGAACCGGCGACGATCAGTGCCCGTCCGAAAGTGCCTTTGTGTGCGCCCAGCGGACGCGCTGGCAGCAGTGAGCGCACCATCGCCGGGGTGATGAGCTCCAGGGGCACGTCGTCGGCCAACGCAGGGGGTATGCCGATGTCCGCCACCATCAGGCGGCCCACCAGTTCCGCACCGGGGAAGCGAAATTGTCCCCGTTTGGGGAAACCAAACGTGACCGTGAGATCGGCGGGCAGGGTGGCCGGGTCCACGGCCCCGCTATTGCAGTCCAGGCCGCTGGGCACGTCCACGGCGACGACGAAGGGGCGGTGTGGCGGTGGGGCAAAGGTCAGCGACGAGGGCGTTGACAGGGGTTCGGGTACGTTCTCGGTTCGGTGGCGGGTTATCTCGTCCCTGACCACGGCCAGAATTTCTTTGAGCAGCCCCTCGATGGGCCGCGAGACGCCGGTGCCCAGCAGGGCATCCACGATGACCTCGACCTCGGCGGCCAGCTTGCGCAGGGCGGTCAATCCCTCGTCCTCCTCGGCCCAGATAACGGGAATGCCCTGCTCCTCCACCAGGCGCAGGTTCTCATCACCCTCAGCGTGCCGTTTCCAGATGTAGCAGGTGACCCGCGCCCCGGCCTGGCGCAGATAGCGGGCGGCGACCAGGCCATCGCCGCCGTTGTTCCCCGGCCCGATGAGGATCAGCACCCGGCCTGTGTCCAGACGTTCTCGCCGGCAGGCCTCGGCCACTGCCCGACCAGCGTTCTCCATCATCGTCGCGTAGGCATGGCCGCTCGCATCGGCAGCTTGTTCGATACGACGCATTTCTTCAACGGTCACGATTTTCATCACTTCGTCCCTCCGATACTCCATAGGTGCGACGCACCTTGGAGGTGCGTCGCACCTATCACCTATTTGCACACCTGCAACGACACGTCATCCACCCAGACGGCCATCACCCGGCCATCGCCAGCTCCGTCGTTGCGCACGCCCAGGCGCAGGCGCACGGTCTGCCCGACGTAGGCGCTCAAATCGCTGCTGAACGGCAGCCACTTTCGCTCGTCGTCACGCACCACCAACAGGGTGCGCCAAACCCCGCTCGCATCCCGCAGCAGGAAGTAGCCGTAGTCCCCCGCGCCGCCGCTCGTCTGCGGATAATACCATAACGAGAGGGTGGCGCGGCCCACGCCAACGGGAATGGTCAGTATCTGTTCCACCGAGGAGTAGCTGAACACGTCGCCACTGGCCTCCGGGATGCCCAGGCGCATGGCCCGCGTTCCCTGATGTACGATCTGGCTATCGTAGCCCGCTTTGTAAATCGTGTCGTAGATAAGCCAGCCAGTGTTGTCCTCGAATCCGCCGTTGACCACGGTTTCAGCGCAGGGCGCAGGCGTGGCCGTGGGGGTGGAGGTGGTGGTCGGCGTAGCCGTAGGCGTTGGCGTCCGGGTCGGAGTGTAAGTGGGTGTCGGGGTCGAGGTGGGGGTATGCGTCGGCGTAGGCGTCGAAGTAGGAGTGTGGGTAGGTGTTGAGGTCGGGGTGGACGTTGGGGTATAGGTTGGCGTCGAAGTGGGGGTCGGGGTGGACGTTGGAGTGGATGTGGGCATTGCAGTCGGCGTCTGCGCCGGGCAGATTTCCAGACCGGCGTCGTCTACGTACAGGGCGCTGACCCCGCTTTGCCCGTCGTTGTACATGCCAAAGCGCAGGGTGACGGTCTGTCCGGCATAAGCGGTCAGGTCGTGGGTGGATTGTTGCCAGTCCGCGGTGCCCTTTGTGGTGCGCAGGGTCTGCCAGCGGCCTGCCGCGTCACGCAGGAGAATGTAGCCATAGTCGGTTCCTGTATCGTTGGAGATAGAACGATACCAGTAGGACAGGGTGGCGCGAGCGATGCCCGCCGGAATGGTTATCCGCTGCTCGACGGAAGAATAGCTGTAGGTGTTGGTTCCCGCAGGCGGGATTCCCAGGCGGATAGCCCGGCTGCCACCATGGGCATATTCGGTGGTGTAGGTAGCCGGATAGGGAGTTTGCAGGATGATCCAGCCTGTATCGTCCTCGAAGCTGCCATTGGCCAGCACCTGCTGGCACGGGCCGGGTGGAACGGTGGGCGTGGGAGTGGAGACGCTGACGGTGGTGAAGGCATCCGCCGTCGCCGGATATTCTTCTTCGTTGCCTGCCTGGTCCCGGGCGCTGCTGCGGAAGTAATAGGTATGGCCATTTTGGCCCTCAAAAGTAGCCGAGGTTAGCGTGGTCCAGCTTTTCCAGGTGGTCCATTGCCCGTCGGGGCCATCCCGCACCTGCACATCGTAAGTCCACACACCGGAGCCCACGTCGGAGCCTGACCAGGTCACGGTGAAGCTGGTAGTGCTTGTGGTCTGGGGCAAGGGGTTCACCACCGAGGTAGGCGGGATGGTGTCGCCCTCGATGATGATGAAAGGGTCACCACCGACGATGAACTGACCGGGGATGGTGCCGTTGGTGTTGGTCGCCGGGGGCAGGTCTATAGTGTACTGCCCGTTCACAGGGTAAATGGTTCGCGTGTTGCCCCGCTTATCTACCAGGGTGGCCAAGGGCATGATGGCACGAAAGGTGTAATCGGTCGGTGTGCCGCCCGCGTTCCACACCACGCTGACCTTGCCCTGGGGTGTGCCCCACAGGATAACGTGCACCCGATCTCCTGAGGTAATGCGCGTGGCCCGGCGGGGGCGGGTCAGGTAGCGGGCAGCGACCTGGTAGGCGGTATAGCCGGGGCGCAGGCTTTTGTCATTGCGCACCAACCCGTAGACCTCGCGCATATCCGCGTCGTGGAGGCGGAAGTAGACCAGACGCTCCACGCGGGCGGCAATGGCGTTGGCTACGGCCTGGATCACGTAAGCAGCCTGTTCTTCCATGGTCCCGGCCCACAGGTGAGAACGACCGGGCAGGGCAGGATCGTCCCACACCGGCAGGCCAAACTCGTTCACCCAAATGGGCTTGGACTGGAGGGCCTGGCTTCCGGGCAGCTCATACAGGCTCAAACGCCAGCGCAGCCAGGTGACGTTGTTGTACATCTGGTCGGAATTGCTGTAGATGTGCATGGGCAGGACATCGAAGTAGAGATTGCTGGCCGGAGCCTGGGGATCGTCGCGGATCAGGCTCAACACTTTTTCCAAGAAAACACCGTTGTCATTGTAGATGAGTGGCGCGCCCATGAGCACGATACACTCGGGATCGGCGGCCTTGGCCGCCTGGTAGCCCACCTTGAGCAGGCGATAGAAATCCTCCGCGCTCCCACTCCAGAAATAGGGCCAGTCGGGTTCGTTCCACAGCTCCCAAATTTTGACTCGGTCTTTGAAATGGGACACGGTGTTGTAAACGAAGCGGCCCCAATAGTTACGCGGATCGTTCCATGAGAGGCTCAGGTTGGCCGGCGGAGAAGCGCTGCTGCTGGTCAAACCGAAGGCCTGTACCGTCCATGGCGGGGTTTTGACCTGGGCGTCTATCGCGGGGGCGATGGCTGTACCGCCGGTCGCAGCCCAGGTGGGAGTGCCCATCAGGATAGCGCTGACGGTGAAACCTTGTTTGAGGTCGAGGGCCACGCGCGGGTCGTAGAGGCTGTAATCGAATTGGCCAGGGATGCGTTCCACGTCGTACCAGGAAAGCTGCCAGCGGTTCATCCGCGCTCCCGCCTGATAGGCCAGAGGATGCCAGGCCGGGTCATTGTGGTAGACAAAGCAGAAACCCAGGCGGCCATCGGCCTCGGTGACCGGCGGCAGGACAGCCTGCGGGGCCTGAGCGCGGGCCAGGCCAGGTATGAGCAGTATGAGACACAGGATCAGTGCTACACGTCGAGGCATCAATATTCCCCCCTTCCCTGTAGAACAGGTTTCAGAGGCTGTCTAAAAATTCGGTTCGGCGACTAAAGTCACACCTGTAGGGCTTGCAGCCGAGCGTCCATCTGCTGGACGCGCTTCCGTCCGCGCAGGCGGACGGCCAGCCGGAGGCTCACCAGGCGTGATTTCTAATCGCCAGCCTAATTTTCAGACATGCTCTTCACTATAGTTTCCGGTAAATTGATTGGCTCATCCGGCGAATTTGTGGCAGAATATGGCATATCTTTGCCTGGAGGTTACGCCGGATGTCACCATTACTTTCAACTGCGGTGTCCCAGACGATGGAGGCCCTCTGCGCAGTCGCCCAGGACTTGCCTATTGGCACCAACCTGGCGCTTGTGCACTTCCTGTGGATGCAGATCAGTGGCGCCCTATTGCCCAGCCGGGGCGCCCTGTTCCCTGCGCTCCAGGCCAGCGGTTTGGAGCCCCCGGAGACCCGGCGCGCCTGGGCCGCTCTCCGCTACGGTGACTGGCATATCGCCGACCTGCTTTCGGCTTGGTCAACCTATATCACCATGCAAGGGCAGTGGCAGGAGCATCGCTATGGCGGCTATCGCCCCAAGGCTGTAGACCTCACCGCCTATTGGCGTCCTGCCCTGCACGGACTGAAGAGCAAGCACTATCATCCGGGGGCAGGCAAAGCCCTTCCCGCTGTGGTGTTGGGCCTCTGTTTTTGTCAATCGAAAACAGGGCCATTTGATCATCGAAAAGAGGGCCATTTG